>JANNPM010000068.1:0-2835 GCA_031400145.1 Chryseolinea sp.
ACAGCGTGTGTTCCTCCATCAGCCGTGGATCAGCAGCTGCTTTGGATGCCTATTGTACAACTGTGATGGTGAAATGATAACATTGACAGAAGGGGAGCTTTCGGATGTAATTGCACGTGCCCTGGATGAAAATCTCATTTACACGTCTTTTCAATAATAAAACACAACATCTTTTTGCTGATCGTGTATCTGTCAGGCTACTTGTCTGCTGAGGAGTGACGTGGTCGCCAGTAAATTTCTGTTAACAAACCCGAATATGACCATCAAGATATTCAATGACTATTCATCCTTAAGCCGGGCCGCTGCCGATCTGATTGTCCAATACCTGCAGAATAAACCCCAATCACTTGTCTGTCTTGCCTCAGGACACTCACCTAAGGGTGTCTTTGATTGCCTGATCGATGACGTAAAATCGAACAAGCTCAGCCTGGGTCAATGCACCTTCGTAAGTTTGGACGAATGGATCGGGATCCCTGCCTCACAAAAGGGCTCGTGCCGGGCAATGATGGATGATGATCTTTTCAATCCCTTACAGATCGACAAATCGCGCATAGTCTTTTTTGACGGAATGGCAAAAGATCCTTCCAACGAGGTCCTGCGCATGAACAACTTGATTGACGATCATGGGGAGCTTGACATTATGCTCGTGGGGGTAGGCACCAATGGACACATCGCCATGAATGAGCCAGGTACGCCTTTCGATATTAAGGCCCATATCAGTACTTTGGCGGAAGAGACAAAAGCCGTTGGTCAAAAGTATTTTTCAGCAAACACTGAACTTGATCAGGGCATAACACTAGGCCTGCGCCATTTTCGGGAAGCAAAGCTTCCCATACTGATCGCAAACGGAGATAGAAAATCGGCGATAATAAAGAAACTCAGGACCTCACCGCCTACCGAAAATTTGCCGGCAAGTATCGTCCACCTTATCGATAACGCATACGTGATGGTCGATGAAGCAGCCTACGGAAATGGAGGGTAGAAAATAAAGGGTTACAAGCCGGTGGCAAGAGATCGCTTGCCCCGTTGGGCAATCAATTCCGTTCTCATACCGTTCTGGCGATACGTAGCAATCGGATCAAGGCTTCCGCCTGAGCGCAGCCGTGCTTCCGCCAGCAAAGGCCGGACATCCGTAAGGAACGCGGACTGTAAAATCTGCTCACAACTGACAGCGTCATTTTCAAGTTGTGTAACCTCAAGCGCTTTTAAATCCACCAGCAAAGCTTTCGCAAAGGCACTCCGGATATTCTCCAGAGAATTCATGAGGTCTTCAACAGGGTCCTTCAGGTTATGGCTGGCGTCGATCATATATGCCACAGGTGGATTTTTGACGTTGCTGTCTTCCGCCCCGCTAATCAGTTCATGGAAAATTAAAAAAAGCTGATACGGCTTGATCGCGCCGGTTGTGAGGTCATCGTCTCCATATTGTGATCCATTAAAATGAAAACCTCCCAGCTTGCCAAGATGCAATAGCCTGGCCACAATCTGTTCAATGTTGGTATTAGGCAGGTGATGGCCGAGATCAACCAGCACATTTGCTCGATCGCCACAACCCTGGCTAAGCTGATAGGATGTCCCCCAGTCGGGTATCACCATGGAATAAAAGCTCGGTTCGTACGGCTTATATTCAATTAACATATTCCAGTCCGGGGGCATCGCTTTGTATATCTGTTGCAACGAATCCTGGGTGCGGGCATAAGCTTTGCGAAAATGATGTTGCCCGGGAAAGTTTGAACCATCAGCCAGCCATACCGTCAGAACTTTGCTGTTGAGCTTGATCCCATGTTTTATCACGTCGATATTGTGATCAATCGCCTGCTGTCTGATCGCGTCATCGGTATGACATAGTGATCCAAACTTGTATGAGTGAAGCTGATCATCCTGATCCTGAAAAGTGTTCGAGTTAACAGAATCTATAGTCAACTGATTCTTTACAAGAAGTTCGCCGATAGACTCCGCATCCTTTACTATATCCCACGGGATGTGAAGAGAAATCGAGTTGGTTGCCTGCGTGAGACGATGGATCATTCCAACATCCTCGATCTTTTCTTCGAGATTACGAGGCTCTCCACCTGCGGGAAAACGGCCAAACCGTGTTCCGCCGGTACCCAACGCCCAACTCGGTATGGCTACTTGCAACGCTTGTATCGATCCTATGATCCGGCCGAATGAAACATCATCGAGAGACAATAGCTGTCTGAGATAGTCAATCCCGTATTGATGTTTGGTGAGCTCCCTTTTAGTCGCCGCTTCTCCTTCACGAATATTCATGGCTTTTTTCTGTTGCGCCGGAAAAATACTTTACATAAACCGCTTCGCCATCCTGAGCCCACCTGTGCATGACATTACAGGATAGTGGTGCCGACCAAAACAGACTAATTGAGATGTAAATCTGGGTAAATTATCAAGTCCATTGTCAGTCGTTTTAAAGGCGATAGCCGAAAAGTAGCATTAGCAATCAAGAAGTACATCGCGCCGTCTAATTTTTTCTGATCTTTCCCGATATTCAATACATCTCCCTTGCGTCGCGAACCTGCTACACTGATCTTTGATATCGGAAAAACTACAAAGAAAGCGCTGGTTTTCGATAGTTCGTTTAATGTGCTGGAAGAACGGACCGAGGTCTTTAAAGAGACTACGGACGATGATGGTTTCCCCGCGGAAGATCTGGCGATTGTGTCGGACTGGTTACTCAAGGCATTCAAATATTACATTGCGCATCCCCGTTATAGACTCACCCACTGCAATGTGTCAGCGTATGGTGCAAGCCTCGTTCATCTTAATGATAATTCAGAAAGAATCGATCCCTTTTACAATTACCTTAAGCCCCTTCCT
>JANNPM010000007.1:0-2926 GCA_031400145.1 Chryseolinea sp.
GCTTGCTGGTAGACACGCTCATGCAGAAGAAGAAATTGCCAAGCTGGAAAAGCATTATGAGAATTTTATCGACGAGCTGTATCCCAGCAATGCGCATAAAGCAATTGGGCAGGAGATTGTCAGCCGTTTTTTCATTCTCATACGTTTACTGGCCGCAGGTCAATTTGATGACAAAAGTTATCGTGAATTACTTGCGCAGGGTGAGCTGATCTCCACTGAATTATTCTATCAGCATTTGTTGGAACAAAAGGTGAGCGCGCGTCTGCTGCCTGCGCTTTATTTTATGTCAATCGATGAGAACGATGAGCCGGAGCTGGATAAGATCGCTGATCGTCTCAAGCCACTGCTCGCGTCATTGAGCAACATTGATATCATCATTACCCAGGGATATATCTGCCGGAATAATAAAAATGAAATCGACAATTTAAAGCGTGGCGGCAGCGATTACACCGCATCATTGATTGGCGCGGCAATCCGCTCGGAAGAAGTGCAGATCTGGACTGATATTGATGGCATGCATAACAATGATCCACGGATCGTGAAGAAAACCGTTCCAATTTCCGAACTTACATTCGATGAAGCCTCCGAACTTGCTTACTTTGGTGCAAAGATCCTACATCCCTCCACCATCGTTCCCGCTCAAAAGTACAACATACCAGTTAGGCTGAAGAATACCCTGGATGAAAGGGCCCCCGGTACGATCATCACCAGCAAAGGTGTTGAAGGTACCTTCAAGGCAATCGCTGCCAAAGATGACATTACAGCCATTAATATCCGTTCATCCAGAATGCTGATGGCATATGGATTCCTGCGGCGTGTATTCGAAGTTTTTGAGAACCACAAAACTTCTATAGACATGATTACTACTTCTGAAGTAGCCGTGTCTCTGACCATCGATAACAATGTTCACCTTGCCTCTATCGAAACGGAGTTAAGAAAGTTTGGCGTCATCAGCGTCGACAAGGATCAAACCATTATCTGTATTGTTGGCCAAAAAATCACCGAGCATAAAGGTGTTCTGAGCAAGATATTTGATGCTCTTGCCGACGTGCCTGTTCGCATGGTGTCCTGCGGCGGAAGTACGAATAATGTTTCCGTACTTGTTGACAAGCAATACAAGGAGACGGCATTGAATATGCTTAATGAAGGATTGTTCGGCCTGAAATGATACACGTAAACCGGGTGATGATGATTCGCGAACCCGATCTCGTCGTGCTCAGATCATTGTCTTTCATCTGAGCCTTGTATTATGATCAGGGTGCATCGTTAAATTCGACTATCAATATGGAAGTCATCACCATCATTGTATTTATATTGGGATATTTCCTGATATCGCTGGAACATCTTGTCGGCATCAATAAAACGGGAACAGCGTTGCTTACCGGGGTGCTTTGCTGGACGTTATATGCAATGTCGGGACAAAGCTCCACCGCTGAGGTTGGAAGTCAGCTGGCCACACACCTCAGTGACATCGCTGCCATTTTATTTTTCCTGACAGGTGCCATGACGATTGTGGAGTTGATCGACTCCTACCATGGCTTTCGTTTCATCACAGACAAAATCAAGACCCGGAATCCGAAAAGGCTCTTATGGATTATTTGCTGGGTAACGTTTCTTTTGTCAGCCGTGCTGGATAACCTGACGACCGCAATCGTCATGGTTTCCTTTATACGGAAGCTGGTTCCCAACAAGGACATGCGATTATTTTTTGCAGGGATGATCATCGTTGCTGCAAATGCAGGCGGCGCATGGTCTCCCATCGGCGATGTCACTACCACCATGTTGTGGATCGGTGGACAGATTTCTGCATTGAACATTATGAAGACGTTACTTCTGCCATCTATGGTATGCATGATCGTACCACTTCTCTACCTTCAGTTCACACTCAAGGGTGACCTCGGAGAGCAGCGGTCATCAGTAACGGAGCGGCCTAAGGATCATCAGTCAAAACACGTTCGCGGATCCTTGCTGATGTTATGCCTCGGTCTGGGCGGATTAGTTGCCGTTCCTGCTTTTAAGACATTAACACATCTGCCCCCTTATATGGGGATTTTGTTTGCGTTGGGAATTGTTTGGGTAGCCTCCGAGCTTATAAATCCTCACATGGATGAGGCAGAAAAGAAAAACTACACCGCAGGCGCGGCCCTTGCGAGGATCGACGTCCCCAGTATTCTATTTTTCCTTGGAATTCTGCTTGCCGTGAGTGCTTTGGAGTCAATGGAAACGCTTTATCATTTCGCATCATATCTGGACGCCACGCTTAAGGACAACAGGATCATCATCACCCTGATCGGGCTCCTCTCCGCGGTCGTAGACAATGTCCCATTAGTGGCAGCAAGCATGGGAATGTATAAATTGGAAATATACCCACAGGACCACATGATCTGGGAATATCTGGCGTATTGTGCAGGTACGGGAGGTAGCATACTAATCATTGGATCCGCCGCCGGCGTGGCCGTTATGGGCATGGAAAATATAAATTTCATCTGGTACCTGAAGCGGATCTCCTTGCTTGCGCTATTGGGCTACACCGCCGGAGCAATCATCTACCTCATCATCTATCCGTACCTGGCCGTGGGCCACTAGAAGAATGAAAAAATGAACATTGTAGTTGATTACGGGAATTCATCAGCCAAAGTAGGAATATTTGATCAGCATGCGCTGGTTGATCATTACGCTTTCACTGATCCGGGGGAACTTCGCACGTACCTCGAAAACTTTTCCGCCGATCATTTGATCGTCAGCGCCGTGACGCAGGATGCCCATACCGTTTCATCCTGGGCAAAACAGGCCAAGAAAAAATTCATTCTGGACGAAACGCTGCCATTGCCCGTAAAAAATAATTATGCAACCCCTCAAACCCTCGGGTTTGATCGCATAGCAGGTGTTTGTGGCGCGCAAACAATGTTCCCGGCATCCAATTGCC
>JANNPM010000107.1:0-4661 GCA_031400145.1 Chryseolinea sp.
AGACATCCCTCTTTCCTTAATCAGGGGGGTCATTATATGACATTCCGGCTTATATTGACCCCCCCTTAAGTTTAAGATTGGTCCGGAATCTCTGTCTCGTCCCCTTCGCGCGGCCGCTATCGGCCGACCAGTTTGCTGGAAGTACAAGTCGTTTTGTACCTAGTTCGTAACGCTCTCCTGCGATTGTCACGCGCATATAAATAGGCGCTTCAACATCGTCATTTCCTCTGTTACTTCTGATGAAGAACAATACACCCATCGTGCTCATAATTGAATTGGTTTTAGTTAAAAATTATGGCGTGGAGATTCTTGAAACAAGATGTCCAATGAATGAACTAGTTGGACAACAGTGACTTAAGGCCTTAATTCGGGAAAGATCATTGTCGCTGTCTTCGGTTTCCCGAATCCCCACCTTACGAATGGAAAAAAGTGACTCTTTTGGGGTGGTCTGAAAAACAAAAAACCTCGAATCCGTTACGAATGCGAGGTTTTGATTCTCTTTGATTGATACTCAGCAGAGGAGGAGATTTCTGAACCTAACGGCTACCCTACTGTATTTCAATATCTTGACAGCGGCTTCACAACTGACTCACCAGTTAACTCACCACTTTGTTGACTACAAATCTTATCAAAGATATTCATTTAAAATATTTCATCAAAAGTAGTATTCACTTTTTTCAAGTATACGTGTAGGCGCGAATTGAATATCTCGCAATCAACGAAACCTTAGTAAAGGAAGAAGATGCACAGTAGTGATGCCGAAATACTAGTATACGTGTACCATTATTTAAAATTTAACATTTTATTTTTGTTGGGCCTGCCGTATATTTTGCGTGAATTTGGATTTACAACAATAAATTTCCTTTGTCCTAATTGTAACTAGTGTCCCCACTATTGTCTATTGTCTATTTAGCCTAATCTTGAACCGTTATCACCCTCATATGATCAGATCCCCCTACGCGAAGACTTGCCTTATACACTGTTTACTTCTTTGGATCGCTATCCCAGTCTATTCACAAACATTGATTTCACTTAGTGATAAAAAGGCAGCAATCAAGAATCCAAAATTCTACATTTCGGAAATTATTGATTCACGGTCCAATAAGGAAATAGTTGGCATTGTGCAGAGGGGAATGAATAACAAACAGGAGATCGCCCAGTTCAAAAACGGTTTTCAAAATGAATTAAAAAACTGCCTCACGGAATTTTTGCAACCGCAGACTGACCTTTCGCCCTTAATTATACGAGTTCTAAAGCTTAATGTATTCGAAAGAACCCTTCTTACCAGTGAGACGGCAATTGCCGAGGTAGTGGTTGAATTCTATAAAAATACAGATAGGGGCATAATTTTGATTAAAAGTGCCGGAAGCACAGTAACATCGAATGGAATCGACGTGACAAGATCTCATGGCAAAAATATTGAGCTCTGTTTGGCAGATTGTCTGAGCCAAGTCAACACTGCTCTTAGTAAGCACCAGCCGGTGTTTGACTCGCCTATTGGCCACAAAAAATTATTTGAAACACCTGATGTCCTTGCAGAATACAAGTATCCCATTTTGAAAGATACATCCTTGGTAAAAGGTGTTTATAAAAATTTTATTGAGTTTCGTGATAACGCTCCGGGTATTATTATGGACTTCTCAATTAAAGAAAAAGCAAATTATACAGGGGCCGCATATGACGCAACAAAAGGAGTGGTAAAAACGGCCGACGGAAAAGTATCCAATGTGTGGGGCTATTCTGATGGGGAAAAAATCTTCATAAAACTTGGTCAGGAATTCTTTCAGGTGTTTGTGGAGGATGGGATTTTTTGGTTTGATGGATATGATATCTCTAACTATAAGACCAACGTCAGCATCCCGGGAAAATCATTGGTGATGGCCGCATTTACTGGCTATTTGTTTTATCAGGTGCAGGTGGGCTGGAATTCCAAAAAAGTAAAATATGCGATCAATATGGGAAATGGTGATCTCATTTCCTTGAACTAATAATGAACATCCGGTTCGTTAAATGTATCTCTCTCGTAATCCTCTAAAATGCGCGTAAAATATTCTAAAAAAATACAGTGCTATTTCTACCTATCACAAATCACGAATTTTAATTAAATCTCTTTCCCCCACTTGGCCTTGCCTTGTGAATTGCTTTATGCGAGTCAGCGCAATTTCGTGCCATACTGAATCCAATTAGAATGTCTACAGAATTCTAACGCAGGATTTGAAGCAATTCCGTCTGCAAATTATTGGAGGGTTAAAAACCGCTATTCCCTTATGCAGGCTCCTAACAATACGAAATGTTCACCTTAAAGATCCCTTGTGCATTAATTAGCATAAATTCCTCAAATAATGATCAACTTCTTTATGGAATTGTGCCGTTACCCGCATCTCTGAATTATAATCCTAAGACTCAGTAACCTATGAGATATCTTTTACTAGCACTCTTTTGCATCACCTCCATATCGACAGTCTATGGTCAAAAAAATGATTTTTATTCGAAGCACTGGAGTAATGTGTACAAACACGAACTAAAAGAATTGCCAAAGTCTGCGTTGGCCGTCGTGGACTCGATTTATGTCAGAGCGAAGCGTGACAAGCACATAGAAGAACTGATTAAGGCGCTGATCTACCAGTCTAAGTTTGCTGTTCATCTGCAGGAAAACGCAGAAGTAAACATTATCACAAAGTTCAAGGACGAGATTTCACAAAGTGAACGGCCGCTCACGAATCTCCTCGAATCTGTCCTCGCGAATATATACTGGGAGTACTTCAAACAAAACCGCTGGAAATATTATGAGCGATCGCGCAACTCGAAAATTGTAAACGAACAGGATTTTAGGACATGGGATGCTGGCGCCATGTTCAGTATAATTCATCACCATTTTCAGAACTCACTGAAAAATGGATCCACGCTTCAAACCATAAAGCTAGAATCCGTCGATGAAATTTTAATTCAGGCCGACAACTCAAAAAAATATCGCCCAACCTTATACGATTTCCTCGTTCATAATGCCATCGACTTTTACAGCACCAATGAAAGCACAATTACAAAGCCGTCAAATGAATTTAAGATCGATGACGACAAGTACTTTTTAGAATTTGAAAAGCTGGAGATCCAACGTTCCGATAGTCTTTCACCCTTGCGACAAGCATTGATTTTATACCAGGATCTGCTGGCGTTTCATCAGCAAAGACGCGACACAACGGCATATGTGAGTCTCGAGATCGAGCGCCTGAATCTGGTCGCCAGTGAAAATATCCTGGATCCGCCTATCGCATTACACCCACGCGCTCTCACGGCGTTAAAAGATAGGTTCAAATTGCACCCCGCTTCTGCCCTTGTCAGCTACGAGCTTGCATCCATACTTAACAAACAAGGGGGTGATTATCAACCCGTGAAGAACCCGCGTCATCAATTCAAAAAAGCAGAGGCTATCAATCTTTGTAACGAAGCAATTTCCGTTTTCCCCAAAAGTGACGGCGCTAAAAAGTGTGAAGCATTAAAAGAAGTCATTCTTCAGCAGCAGTTATCGATCGTTGCAGAAAAATATATTCCCATCAGTACTCCGGCTTACATCTTCATACGCTACGCAAATGTAGATAGCCTGTATTTCAGTGTGCGCCGGATTTCCGCAGAACTTGACGAACGCTTGGCTTCTCATGTTCAAGATGATAGCATTACATGGACAGAAATTGCAACATTGGTTTCTGAAAAAAATTGGAGCATCAAACTAAAAAATCTAAGCGATTACCAGTCGCATACCACTGAGGTGGTACTTCCCAGCTTGCCCGCTGGAAGGTTCGTAGTGTTGGCCACGACCAGCGGTAACAATAAATCCAAGAATCAGGTCTTTGGTTTCACAACAATACAAGTAACAAACCTGGCGCTGCTGGAATATACATCAGGGAACGAACATTACTATCAGGTTCTCGATCGAAATAACGGGCAGCCTATAGAAGGGGCCGACATCCAACTCAAAAACCCTCGGGCTAATGGTAGCGGCCCGCAGTTTGATCAACGTCTCACCACAGAAAAGCACGGCATTGCGACGTACAAAAAGGTTCCCAAGATTTACTCCTACCTCAATGCTACCGTTCGCTACCATGGAGACGAAGCAACTTTTGGTGACTACTATGTCTATCCATTATCTGATAGAAATAATCAGGAAAATGAATACATCACGGCACGTTCTTTTTTATTTACTGACAGAAGTATCTACAGACCGGGGCAAGTAGTTTTTTTCAAAGGTATTCTCATCCAAACCAGAGCAGGTAAAAGCTCCGTTGTGCCGGGACAGTATGTCAGCGTTTACCTGGAGGATGTGAATGGAGAAGAGGTAGGCACGGCGCGTCTAAAGACAAACGCCTTCGGATCGTTCAGCGGTGAATTTAAGTTGCCTGCTTCCGGACTTACAGGCGAGTATACTTTGTACGCCGACGAAGACGATGAAGAGACCAGCCGGTTTTATGACAACATCGACGATTTTGTTGATGACGGACTGTCTATCTCTGTGGAAGAATACAAGCGGCCAACGTTTGAGGCAACCTTCAAACCCGTTAAAGAAACTTTCATACTAAACGACACGGCCACCATTACCGGGGCCGCTGAGGCCCTTAGTATAATACTCCACAAAATTTGGACCACATGTTAAGTTAAAATTTTAAACT
>JANNPM010000127.1:0-10749 GCA_031400145.1 Chryseolinea sp.
CCGTTTCCCGGCACTTAGCGTTATAGGCTTCAATGGATATGTTTTTTCCGATGTCGTCTTTGGTGATGCCGAGCTGCTTCTCTACCTGCAGCTCGACCGGCAGACCATGGGTATCCCAGCCGCCTTTTCTTTTCACCTCAAAGCCCTGAAGGGTTTTGAAACGACAAAAAATGTCTTTAACGGTTCTGGCCATGACATGGTGGATGCCAGGAGTGCCATTGGCGCTGGGCGGGCCCTCATAAAACGTGAACGTGGGCGATCCGGACCGGTTCACCACTGATTTTTCGAAGATTTTTTCTTTTTTCCAGAATTCCAGGACCTCATCCGCGATCTGGGAAAAGCTCAGGCTCTTAACTTCTTTATACCGATCCGCCATTGTAAAATTTCACGTAGAATTCCACTAAATCACCAAATTCCCTCTATTCCGCTGACGGATGGCGATTATGGATCTTAATTTTGTTAAGGTCAATCTCCTCATCTTCTTGTTCACTGTAGAAAGTGGCGTCAACATCATCGATTATCTGGCGGTCGGATTTTCCTTTCTTTGGCTTGTCAAAGGTCAGGATGAGGGCCGGCAACAATATAATGTTGGTACACATCGAAATTACCAGCGTCAGCGAGGTAAGTAATCCGAGGGCGATCGTTCCGCCAAAAGAGGAGAATGCAAATATTATAAAGCCTGCAAACAAGACTACTGAAGTATATATGATGCTCTTTCCGGTTTCCATAATGCTGTCCTTTACAGCCAGCGGGATGAGATAGTTATTTGAAAGTATCTCCTGCCTGTACTTCGCCAGGAAGCGGATGGAATTGTCAACAGAGATGCCAAACGTAATGCTGAAGATGAGCGCAGTGCTTGCTTTTAAAGGAATATGAAAAAAACCCATCAGCCCGGCCGTGATGGTAAGCGCAAGAAGATTGGGGATGAGGGAAATGATGATCATTCTGAGGTTGGTAAAAAGGATCGCCATGGAAATCGTTATCAGCACAATGGCCAGCAGAAGACTCTCCTTCAGGTTGGCAACGAGAAACTTATTTCCCTTAATAAATATCTTGGTTGATCCTGTGATGGAGGTTATGATAGAATCACGCCCTTGACTCGCGAAAATTTCTTTCATCTTTGGTTCGATGGCGAGATGCACCAGGGAATCGAGTCTGTTTGAACCGATGTCGGCGATCTGACAGGAGATGCGCATTTTGCTAAAGGTGGAATCCACGAAAGATTTAAACAAGCCGCTGTTATCAGTCTCTCCTTTCATGTATCGCATGATGAATGCGCCTTCAGTTTTTGACGGAAGGGAGTATTTTTCAGGGTTGCCATTGTAGAAGGCCTGCTTTGATGCCTTGATGAAGCTCAACACCGACAATGGTTTCGACATCACCGGAATGGAATCCAGGAAGGTTTCAAAGGTCTCAATTTTCTGAAGGTTCTTCACGTCAAGGATTGGCCGCTTCTTTTTCGTCCTGAATTCAACCATCATTTCCAGAGGCAAAAATCCACTGAAGTTCGATTCGAAGAATTTGAGATCCCTTTTTACCTGGCTCTCCTCGGGTACATCATCCACCATATAGGTTACCGAATGCAGCATGGAGATTCCCCACAGGGAGATTACTCCAATCCCAATAGAAGCTAGATATATCCACGCGCGCCGGTGTTGTACCAACAGGTCGATGGTTTTGAGAAAACTGTTCATCGTTTTAAAATGAAGATGGCGCAAGTGCTTTTCTGTAGGGATCGGCAGCCAGTACAGCACACTGGGGATCATGATGAGGCAAACAAAGAACAAAGCCAGTATATTGATACCCGCCACTATTCCAAATTCCCGGAGAATGGTGATGTCTGTTGCGAGCAAAGTCAGAAAACCAATCGCTACGGTGAGGTTAGTCAGAAACATAGCCAAGCCCATCTTTTGTACCACTGAGGTGATAGCCTTCTTCTTATCTTTTAATCGGGCAAACTCCAGGTGATATTTGTTCAACAGGTAGATCGCATTCGTTACGCCAATCGTCACGATAACCGGAGGAATGAGTCCGCTAAGCAGCGTGATCTTAAACCCAAACAATTCGAGGGTACCGAGCGTCCAGACGACCAAAATGCCGATGATAATCATCGAGAACATCACAGCGCGGAATGAACGGAAAAAGACGAACATGATGACTCCAGTTACCAGCGCCGACGCAATGAGAAAAATATTCATTTCCCGTTTCAACGCATTTGCTACAACGGTACGGATAAAAGGCAGACCCGCATACCGGAGCTTAATATTGGTCTTTTCCTCAAACTTCTTTCCTTCGTCAAGTAAGGATTGCGTCATGCCCACTCGTTTGGGCGAGTTCATGACCTCTTTCTTCACAGATACCAGCATCATCGTGGCACCATTGATGGTGTTGATCAACTGGTCTGCATAAATGCGCTGATCTCTGGCGACCTTCAAAAGACTATCAAGTTGGCTCTGCGACGTTATTGAATCACTAAAGATATCAGCCAGGTAAAAGCGCGCATTAGCGGTATCTTTCAAAATCGTTTTGAGGACGGGCAAAGACAGCACTTGTGTTACGCCTTCAATTTTGCGGATATCCCTGTTGAGTTGGCGGAAAGCGTTAAAATTTTCCAGCGTGTTGGCTGAACTGTCCTTGAGGCCAACAGCGATGAGGTTGGCATCTTCACCAAACTGGGCCTTGAATTTCTCGTGATAGAGCATGTCGGGATCGTCCGGAGGGATGGTACGCGCGAATTCGTAGCTCATTTCTACTTTCACAGCGTAAAAGCCCATAAAAACGGTTATGACGCCGATCATTAAACTCAGGGGTAGCCGGTATCGGATAATCCCTTCTGCAATTCTGTTCCACATCATGCGCGCTTCTGGTAAGTAATGTCCCTTTGTCTCGAAACAGGGCCAAAGCTAAGCATTTGAGTTTAAGGCCGTGCATATTTGGTGAGGGCGGAAGCAAGAAATTTAGCGGGGCAATTCTACTTTTTGAAGTGCAATTTGAAGGCGGTGCCCTTTCCGGGCTCGCTCTCCACCTCTACGCGGCCGCCCATGGCGACCATCTGAGCCTTCACCAGAAATAATCCCAGTCCTTTACCTTCTACATGGAGGTGAAAGCGCTTGTAAAGATTAAATATGGTTTTGCCATGCTTATCGAGGTCAATGCCCAGCCCATTGTCTGAGAAGATTATCAGCGTGTGGTCGAAATGATCAACGAGGCGAATGGTTATCACCGGCCGCTTTTCAGGATTGCGATATTTTATCGCGTTGCTGATGAGGTTGTAGAAGATACTTTCCAGGTAAGGGGAAACGGCGTAGAGAACAGGTGACGATGTGATGTCGATATTGATTTGGGCATTGGTTTCTTCACATTCCTTCTCAAGCGTTTTGAGCACCCGTTGTAAGGCAGCGGCAAGGTCGACTGCAGTAAAGTTACTCGTGTGCTTCTTGATGTTCAGAATGGTAGTAAGGTCTTTCACAACGGCATCGAGGTCATGGGTTGAGGAAACTATTTTACCCATCGCATCATTCCGGTCTTTTTCGTCGTCACTGATCTTGATGACGTTGGCAAGCCCCAGTATTCTGGCCAGTGGCGCGCGAAGGTTGTGCGCAGCAATGAAAGCGAACTGCTCAAGCTGATTATTGTGGGCGATCAACTCCTGGTTGGCATTGCGCAATTCCTGCGTTTGCATGACAATTTCCCGCTGCAGCGATTCATTCTTAACCTGGATCTCCTGATTCTGGATCTCGATGAGCTTATGGGTATCTTGTACTTTTTTGTTCTGCAGGAACAAGGTGTCTCGCTGGGTCGCCAGCTCTTCCGTCTGAGAGAGGATCTCTTCATTCTGCGCCAATAGCTCCTGAGTTCGCTCGGCCACGCTGCGCTCCAACAAATGATTTTGTTCGATTAAGAATTTATTTTTTTCCTCTTCACCAACCCGTAAGAGTTCCGACAGCCGGAATGTCCTGCCCGTATGAAAGGCCGTATAAAGCAAGGTCGGAAAGCCTATTAAGAAGATAAGGATCTGTAGCACCTCATTACGACCCATGGCAGATTCAATTTCATTGAGCGCTTTTTGATCCACCGAATCGAGAAAAGTGAAGATGTCCTTTTCGCAATTGATATATTGTGTCCATAACAACGCACCTTTATCCGATCCGAAAAGTCTTTTGAAATTGGCTGTATCGCCGGCGTCAAGAAGGTCCTTGAGCAGAAAGCAATATGCCGTATATGTGTTTACTGAATCTTTTAACTCGCTGTAAATGATAAGGTCGTAGTTGAATTTTTTCAGGGGTATTTCGACGTTTCGAAAAATGCTGTCTTTCCAGGCAAGCGAATTATACATGGGTTGGGAAAAAGAGCGTTGCGGAATCAAGGCGTAGCCCCTTAACCCGATGTCGAGAGAGCGGATAAGGACTTTACCTATCTGATCATAATATAACTTTATCCTCGTTAACTCCGACCTCACATCACGATTGTGCTTCATCGTGTTGTTATTATAATGCGTCAACAATATGTCGGCAAGTAGTAAGGCTCCAATAACAATAACTACAACATAAATGATGTTCTTTCTAAACATAGTTGCTTGCCAACAAGTTAAATTAGGAGTTTTTCATCATACCGCAAAAGAAACTGCATCCAACGGACTAGCTATACTTTAAATCGCCGTTCAGACCGTTATACCTTTGATCTTTCGGAACAAACTGACTGCATGGCGGTCGGTCAGACCAGAGATAAAATCGAGTACATGTCGTAACACCGTATATACGTCGTCCGGTTTTTGTAGAATGGCCTGCCGGGTGTCGGCAGGGATCAGCAGCTGTAAATTTTCATATTTTCCGGACTTGCGCTGTTGGCTGAGATAAAGACCTGCCAGGGTAAATTCGTGCAGTAAACCGGGAAGTACCTCGTGACCTGCCGCTTCGATTTCGACGACCTGACGCGCGCGGTAGATCTTTTTTATTGAAACCTGGATAATTTCTTTCAAACCATTCCGGGAGAGGCAATGATCGGCCAGCGCCTGATCGAAGTTCCCGCCAAGCATAGCTTCTTCGTTGTCAAGGAACAGCGCTGCACATTCACCCATAAGATCTCCTATTGCCAGCGCCCGGAGAAAACCAATCTTTTCGTGCAGGCTGCTGAGATGATCCAGCTTTCCAAGCTTCGACCTTGCCGAGGTAATAACGCCCTCGAACAGCGCCCGTGCCTCGTCATATGCGACAAGCCCTAAGTTGCATCCATCTTCAAGGTCAATGATGCTGTAACATATATCGTCTGCTGCTTCAACGAGAAAGGCCAGCGGATGTCTGCAGAAGGCATCCCTGTTGGTGAGCAGTCCCACATGGTTGGCAACTTCCTCAAAGGCCTGTTGCTCAGTTTGGAAATATCCAAATTTTTTCTGGCTCTTCCTTAAGGGATCGGTGCTCTTATGAGATGATGGTGCAGGATATTTTGTGAAGGCTCCGAGCGTGGCATAGGTGAGTTTCAGGCCATATTGGTTCTTGTTAAGAATTCTGAAGCCCTGTGCATTGCCTTCAAAACGTATCAGGTCCTGCCACTGGTGCGGGGTAACGAAAGACTTGAAGTATTGACCCTGTGGATGTTGAGCGAAAAAATCTGAGATTGCTGTTTCACCGGCATGACCAAAGGGCGGGTTGCCAAGATCATGGGCGAGCGCGCCGGCAGCTACGATGGCGCCAAAATCAAACAACGAAAACTGTTCTTTCAGTTTTGGCTCCCGTTCAAGTATAACCTCCCCAACGGTCTTTCCCAGCGAGCGGCCAACGCTTGAAACCTCGAGGCTATGTGTCAGCCGGGTATGAACAAAGTCATGTTCAGGAAGCGGATGAACTTGTGTCTTATCCTGAAGTCTTCTGAACGGATGGGAAAAAATAATCCGGTCATAGTCCTGCTCGAAAGCGCTCCTTGAGGGGACGTTAATTATACCTGATTTTTGACCAGTTCGGTCGGCGGATAAGAGCTCATGCCAGTTCACGTTGTTCCGGAAAGTTTTGGAAAGATGGGTGTGAAGAAATTAAATTTTGCGCAACAGATTATTCATGGCACATGCCGCGATTAATTGTTCACGCACATTCTCAATCTTTACGCGCTCCTGCTTCATCGTATCACGGTCACGGATCGTAACCGTATCATCAGCGAGCGTTTGATGGTCGACTGTGATGCAATATGGAGTACCGATAGCATCCTGGCGTCGATATCGTTTTCCTATCGCATCCTTCTCTTCGTAAAAGCATCTGAGATCAAACTTAAGATCATGCATGATGGACGTGGCTTTCTCCGGCAGTCCATCCTTTTTCATCAACGGCAGGATGGCGACTTTATGCGGCGCAAGCGCGGGTGGCAGCTTCAGGACTACGCGTTCACTCCCATCTTCGAGTTTTTCTTCTGTATAGCATTTTGAAAGTATGGAAAGGAACATTCGGTCAAGTCCCACCGACGTTTCAACTACATAAGGGATGTAGCTTTTATTCTCGTCGGAATCAAAATACTGCAGCTTTTTGCCTGAGAACTTTTCGTGGTTGCTGAGGTCGAAATCCGTACGCGAATGAATTCCTTCAAGCTCTTTGAAGCCCATAGGAAAATTGAATTGAATATCACATGCGGCGTTTGCATAATGGGCCAGGTTAAGGTGATCATGAAAGCGATAATTTTCCGCGCCCAGGCCCAGCGCCTGATGCCAGCGCATCCTTTTTTCTTTCCAGAATTCGTACCACTTCATTTCTTCCCCCGGCTTGATGAAAAATTGCATCTCCATCTGCTCAAACTCACGCATGCGGAAGATAAACTGTCGCGCGACGATCTCATTTCGAAATGCTTTGCCGATCTGTGCAATACCAAAGGGGATCTTCATACGACCGGTCTTTTGCACGTTAAGGAAGTTAACAAAAATACCTTGAGCTGTTTCCGGCCGCAGATATATCTTGTTCGTGTCTTCGGCGAGCGAACCCATTTCTGTTGAGAACATCAGGTTGAACTGCCGCACTTCCGTCCAATTTTTCGTTCCCGAGACCGGGTCGGTTATCTCCAGGTCCAGGATCAATTGTTTCATCCCTGCCATGTCGGCGCTTTCCATCGTCTGTTTGAGCCGCGCATTGGCTTCATCTATCTTTTTCTGATACTCTTGGGCGCGCGCATTCGTTGCTATAAATTTTTCGCGGTCAAATGTTTCACCAAAACGCTTCGCTGCCTTTTCCGCCTCTTTTTCGAGCTTTTCTTCCATTTTTGAGATAGCATCTTCTATCAACACGTCAGCGCGGTATCTTTTTTTTGAATCTTTATTGTCCAGCATTGGATCGCTGAATGCGTCGACATGCCCTGATGCCTTCCATGTTGTTGGATGCATGAATATCGCAGCATCAATGCCGACAATGTTATCATGCAATAGCGTCATGAAATTCCACCAATACGATTTAATATTGTTTTTCAACTCGGCACCATTCTGACCATAATCATACACTGCGCTAAGTCCATCATAGATTTCACTCGAAGGAAAAATAAATCCGTATTCCTTCGCGTGTGAGATTACATTCTTTAAAAGATTTTCGTCGGCCATAGCAATCAGTGAAAAGTGAAAGTTAGTGTGAAAATGAGTCAGCGATTCTTCGCTTTTTCCCAGTAGACGTCCATCTCCGCTAACGTCATCTCTCCGACTTTTTTGCCCGAGAGGGAAGACTGCTCCTCGAGATATTGGAAGCGTTTAATGAATTTTTTATTGGTACGCTCAAGCGCTTCCTCCGGATCGATGCCGATGAATCTTGCATAGTTCACCAGTGAAAAAAGGACATCGCCAAATTCCGCCACGACCTTCTCATTGTGTAGCGATTCCGTTGGAACGTCATTGAATTCCTTTTTAAACTCCTGCATTTCCTCTTCAACCTTTTCCCAGACCTGTTCCTTGCGTTCCCAATCAAATCCGATACCTCTGGCTTTATCCTGGATTCGGATAGCTTTAACCATGGCGGGTAGAGATTTTGGAACACCTTCGAGCACAGACTTGTTTCCTGATTTCAGCTTGATTTTTTCCCAATTGGCCTTCACTGTCTCCTCATCGTTTGCCACCACGTCCGAGTAAATGTGAGGATGTCTTTCGACAAGCTTATCGGATATGGCGTGCAGCACGTCAGCAATGTCGAACGCGTTTTCTTCCGAAGCAATGCGCGCATAGAAAACCAGGTGAAGCATTACGTCGCCCAACTCCTTCTTTACTTCGGTGAGGTCTCCCTCCAAAATTGCGTCCGAAAGTTCGTAGGTCTCCTCAATGGTAAGGTGACGAAGCGTTTCCAACGTCTGCTTCTTGTCCCAGGGACAATTTTCTCTCAACTCGTCCATGATTGTCAGGAGGCGGCCAAAGGCCTCAAGTTTGGCAGCCCGGTTCAGATCTGGTGTGGAAAGTATTTTTTTCATGTATGTCGCAGAATTGCCGGTTTAAAAACGCAAACATCGCGATTCGTGCGGCTAATGCCATTATTCAGGTCACTTTTTTGATCGCCCGATACAACGCGAGAGCATGTTTGAATTTGGAAAACGAAATAACGTAAATTGATGGCCCTTCCATCGATTCGGTATTTCTTGTAATTTTAGGGTCATTTTTCAGTTAACCGTAATATTGTGACCCTAATCAAATCTATTTCAGGCATACGCGGAACCATTGGCGGCAAAACCGGAGAAAATCTCACGCCGGTGGATATTGTAAAATTTACTGCGGCCTTTGGGTCCTGGCTCAGGAAGAAGACAGGCGCAACGAAAGTCGTCA
Source organism: Chryseolinea sp. (assembly GCA_031400145.1). Classification (GTDB taxonomy): domain Bacteria; phylum Bacteroidota; class Bacteroidia; order Cytophagales; family Cyclobacteriaceae; genus Chryseolinea. The sequence continues at coordinate 8,765 of JANNPM010000127.1, forward strand.
TCGGCCGCGACGCCCGGCCATCCGGCGAGATGGTCAATTCCCTGGTGTCGTCGACGCTGCAGGGATTGGGCATAGACGTAGTTGACCTCGGCTTGTCCACGACGCCCACTGTTGAGATTGCCATTCCACTGGAGAAAGCTACCGGGGGCATTATCATTACTGCAAGCCATAACCCTGTACAATGGAATGCCTTAAAGCTTCTAAATGAAAAGGGTGAATTTATTTCGGCAAAGGATGGTGAGGAGATGCTGAAGATCGCTGAAAAGGAACTTTTTGATTTTGTACCCGTCGCCAAGCTGGGCAAGTATCGTCGCGATGACAGCTATATGCAAAGGCATATTGATAGTATCCTTAAGCTTCCGCTTGTGGATGTTGACGCAATAAAAGGCAAGGGATTTAAAGTCGTTGTGGATGCAGTGAATTCCACTGGAGGCATTGCTGTGCCAATGTTGCTAAAAGCGTTGGATGTTACGGTAAAGGAGCTGTACTGCGAGCCTACTGGTCACTTCCCGCATAATCCGGAACCGCTGCCTGAACACCTCACAGATATATGCCGCGAGCTGAAGAAAGGAAAGTATGACCTGGGCATCGTCGTGGATCCTGATGTGGACCGCCTTGCATTCGTCACGGAGGATGGTACGCCTTTCGGCGAAGAATATACCCTCGTTGCCGTAGCGGATTATGTTCTCCATGCGGGGAAGAAGAAAAAGGGCAACACGGTCTCCAACCTGTCCTCCACAAGAGCGCTAAAGGACGTGACCGAGAAAGCCGGCGGACAATACTTCGCGTCGGCCGTAGGGGAGGTAAACGTTGTTGCTTCGATGAAAGAAAATAATGCCGTGATCGGAGGCGAAGGTAACGGTGGAGTCATTTACCCAGACTTGCATTATGGCCGTGATGCCCTGGTGGGGATTGCCTTGTTCCTTTCACACCTGGCAAAATCGGGATTGCCTGCTTCGCGTCTCAGATCCAAGTTTCCAAACTATATCATTTCAAAAAATAAAATTGAGCTGACTCCAGGTATCAATGTCGACAACGTCCTGGAACAGATAAAAAAGAAATATAAGAAGCAACCTGTCAATACCGCAGATGGCGTACGCATTGAGTTCGAGTCGGCGTGGGTACATCTTCGTAAGTCAAACACGGAATCTATAATCCGTATCTATGCGGAGGCAGATCTTGAGGTAAAGGCTGAGGCCCTCGCCAAGAAGCTCATCACTGATATCAAGGAGATTATCACCGACAAGTCAGCCGCATAGAAGTGTTGCATTAATTATTATAAAATCATGGTCGTTTATTTTGATAATGCCGCCACTACGCCCCTCGATTCAGAAGTGTTCGAGGCGATGAAACCGTTTTTAATGGAAGACTTTGGTAATCCGTCATCAACACATTCCCACGGGAGAAAGGTCAGATCTGCAATCGAATCGTCACGCAAAAAAATTGCAGAGCTGTTGAAATGCACACCCGGGGAGATCATCTTTACGTCGGGAGGAACGGAAGCAGATAATGCTATTCTCACGAGCGCGCTGCTTACCTACGATATTAGAAATGTCATTTCCTCGACCATAGAGCACCACGCCGTAGCGCAGACGCTACGCCGCTTTGCTGGTTTGGGCAAGATCAATTTGTTGATGGTTGACACCGATGATAAGGGACATATCGATCTGTCACACCTCGAAACCTTGCTCAGGCAAAACGACCGCGCGCTGGTTTCTCTGATGCATGGCAACAACGAAATCGGGAATTTGCTCGACATAGCCCTTGTTGGCGATCTATGCGAAAAGTACAACGCTTATTTTCATTCCGATACCGTCCAGACTATGGGCCACTACCGGCATGATGCTGCACGATTAAAGGTCCACGGAATGGCTGCCGCGGCCCACAAATTTCATGGCCCCAAAGGCAGCGGCTTTATGTTCATGCGAAAGGACAGGAAGATCCAGCCCTTTGTTTTCGGCGGAGCGCAGGAAAGAAACATGCGT
>JANNPM010000174.1:0-29187 GCA_031400145.1 Chryseolinea sp.
CAAAATCCTTGCTGCACTGGCTTAATCAGAAGACAACCAACTTACTTTTCGAATATGGAAGAAATCAAGTTAACACAGTATAGTCACGGCGCAGGATGTGGATGCAAGATTTCTCCTTCCGTCCTGGACAGGATGCTTCACTCCGATCTTCCAAAGGCTGTATTCTCAAACTTGCTCGTGGGGAACGAATATAAAGATGATGCGGCTGTACTCGACCTCGGCGATGGACAATGCATTGTTAGCACAACTGATTTTTTTATGCCCATTGTGGATGATGCGCACACCTTTGGAGCAATTGCCTCAGTCAACGCTATCAGCGACGTGTATGCTATGGGTGGTGAACCGTTGATGGCGATTGCCATCCTGGGCTGGCCAATGGATAAACTTTCTCCTGACGTTGCCAAAAATGTACTTGAAGGTAGTAGAAGTGTCTGCCTCGAAGCGGGAATTCCATTGGCGGGTGGCCACAGCATCGATTGCCCGGAGCCGGTATTTGGCCTTGCCGTTACTGGGAAAGTAAAGAAGGAGAATCTCAAGCGAAACAATACGGCCCGGGAGGGTGACCTGCTATACCTTACCAAGCCCCTTGGAATCGGCATTGTCACGACTGCCCGGAAGAAAGGCATTGTATCCCAATTGCATTACGATATTGCCGTTCAGACAATGCTTACTTTAAACAAGCTTGGTGCCAGCATCGCCCATCTTGATTATGTGCATGCGATGACAGATGTTACCGGTTTTGGACTGCTGGGCCATCTGACTGAAGTTTGTGAAGGCAGCGCACTGTCTGCGGAAATCGCTTATAATAAGGTTCCTCGTTTCGATTTCCTGGATGAATACATAAATCAGAATAGCATTCCTGGAGGAACAATTCGAAACTGGGATAGCTATGGCGGCAAGGTCAGCCCGATAACAGATTGGCAGCGGTCAATACTGGCGGATCCTCAGACAAGTGGAGGATTGCTGATCGCAGTTGACCCACGTTATCAAAAGGAGTTTGAAAGATTTATGCGGGCCCATAAATACTATCTGAATCCACTCGGTGAGTTAGTGGACGACGCGGGTTATTGTATTCGCGTCGCGGATTGACGTTCGGGAAACTCGTGCGCATACAAACGCAGTGGGCTTTCGTCACAGTATTACCCCTGGCGGAGTGTAGTGAAATGCTTACGTGGTTTGCAGTAAAGAGCTTATTACTTGGTGCAGTACTACAGCTCACATTTCATTCATCAAAGGGACATCATGTCTTTGAACTTTGCGGCCTGCCTGCGGCTTACTTCGACTTTGTCGCCGCCGCGGAGCTTTACCATGAGGCCGCCATTAAACCAAGGTTCGATACCTTCTACCCAGCTGAGATTAACAATATGTTTTCTGCTTGCGCGGAAGAAGGCCCGCTCGTCAAGTTTTTCATCGAGGGCGTTAAGCGATTTGTGAATCATCGGCCTGTTGGCATCGAAGTAGACTTTAATGTAATTGCCATCGGATTCGAAGAGCCGTACGTTTGTCAGGCTTACAAACCAACATCGATCACCGTCTTTGACGAAGACCTGGTCCTGCAGGCCCAGCTTTTTCTCAGGACCGCGAACGGCTGCATTCTTTGCCCGTTCCTTGTCTGCGAGCTTGGCAACGGCTTCTGACAGGCGCTCTGGTTGTATGGGCTTCAGCAGGTAGTCGAGCGCATTCACTTCAAAAGCTTTCAAAGCAAATTCATCGTAAGCAGTAGTAAAGATTACGAGCGGAACGGAATCCAATTCTTCCAGCAATTGAAAGCCCGTCTTGCCTGGCATCTGAATATCCAGAAACAGGAGATCGGGATTCAGGTCGTTCACCAGTTGAATGGCTTCATCTGCGTTCATGGCCTCACCCACTACCTCGATGCCTGGATGATCTTCCAGTAATTTCATCAGCTCTTTACGCGCCAAACGCTCGTCATCTACGATTAATGCTCTCATGTCTTAGATTTTGTGGGATTACCAGTTCAGTTAGTACAAAATTATCGCTTTCATTCAGAATCTTAAAGGAAGCCTCATCGCCGTACAGAAGCTTCAGCCTTTGGACGGTATTCTTCAAACCCAGGCCGGAGTTTCCTCTTTTTGCGCCGTTCATCAGATGACCGCTATTTCGAATATGTACCTTCAGTTTATCATCGGCAACGTATGTTTTAAGTTGTATTATGCCACCAGCCGTAAGTTTAGATATGCCGTGCTTGATGCCATTTTCAACCAGTGTCTGGATCATCAGCGGCGGAACAAGAAACCGCTGCGAATCTGGATGAATATCAAACTCGGTTCTAAGTCGCTCCTCAAAGCGTATGCTCTCAAGGCCAAGGTAATCTTTTACAATCTTAAGCTCATCATCGAAGTTCGTCAATCCTTTTTTGTCAGAGGCCAGTGAATTTCTCAATATGTTCGACAGCTGATTGATGGCAAGCTTGGATTTAAGTGGATTTTCGTCCACCAGGGCGCGGATACTGTTTAAGGCGTTGAAGATAAAGTGCGGATTGAGCTGGGACTTTAAATTGTTTAGCTCAATTTCAATCATAGATGCATCGTATTTCAGAGACTTGTTATACTGATCAAAGTAATGATATGTAAAGTAGAACACGGTCCAGAGGAAAAATACTATAAAGTAAAATAATGACTGTTGAAGAATCTGTTGCACGTCAAATGCCGTCCGCGGATTGAATAATCGTCCCAGCATAAGGAACACGGGGATGCGAAGAAAGTATACTATTAGTCCCATGAGGAAAACTGCTACGAACACGCTCGGCAATAACTTAGGCAACGGATTATAGAGCCATTTCCAGCGCTTCAGCAAGTTTCGAAAGAGATGTGTCGCCGCCAGACACAGGAATGCCTCAACAGTAAGGAAAATAACCGTTCTGGAGGTAATGCTGCCAGAATCCATATAGCTGGCCACCATCTGGGCCAATGCAAATACAGACCACCCCACTATTTGCAACGCTCCATATATCTTGTTTCTATTCACCTGGTTTGGGCAAGTTTCAAAAGTAACGATTCTACCTTACATGCCCGGGCTCAGGACTGAGCTCATCATCTGGTTATTTGGTGATTTATGAGCTAGTGACTGGCCGGCACAGCCTCATTAAGAAAAACAGTCTTCAGCTCTTCTTTAAGAAATCTTCCGGTATAGCTGGCGGGATTTTTAGAAACCTCTTCGGGAGTTCCCAGGGCGACGATCCGGCCGCCCTTCTCTCCACCTTCCGGACCCATGTCGATTATAAAATCTGAAGATTTGATGACATCCATATTGTGTTCAATAACCAATACGGTATTTCCCTTGGACACAAGCTTTTGTAGAACATCCAACAGATGGGAAATGTCCTGGAAATGTAATCCCGTCGTCGGTTCATCCAGAATATAAAACGTCTTTCCCGTATCTCTTTTAGAAAGTTCGGTTGCCAACTTGACCCGCTGTGCCTCACCACCAGATAACGTTGTGGCATGCTGGCCCAGTGAAATATAACCAAGACCGACCTCGCTTAACGTTTGAATTTTCCGGAGAATCTTTGGCTGATTTTCAAAAAATGCCACCGCTTCCTCCACTGTCATATCCAGCACATCGCTGATGGACTTGCCTTTGAACCTTACCTCCAGGGTCTCCCTGTTATAACGTTTTCCTTTGCACGTCTCGCAGGGTATGTACACATCAGGAAGGAATTCCATTTCGATCAGCCTCAGACCGGCGCCTTCGCACGTCTCGCACCGCCCGCCCTTTACATTAAAGGAAAAACGGCCGGTCTTGTAGCCTCTGATCTTGGATTCAGGCATCTGTGCAAAAAGATCGCGTATGTCCGAAAACACTCCTGTGTAGGTTGCCGGATTGGAACGGGGTGTTCTGCCGATCGGGGACTGGTCTACCTCGATCACCTTGTCAATATGTTGCAGACCATCCACCTTTTTATGAGGCAATGGTTCTGTTCTTGAATTATAGAAATATCTGTTCAGGATGGGAAATAATGTTTCGTGGATAAGGGTTGACTTACCACTGCCGGACACGCCGGTGATACACGTCAACGTACCCAACGGAATTTGCAGATCGACATTCTTAAGATTATTCCCGGTAGCCTGCGTTAACGATATCCTCTCACCACTTCCTGTTCTCCGCTCCGTGCTATATTGAATCCCGATCTTTCCATTGAGATATTTTGCTGTTGTGCTTTGCCCCTGCAAAAACGCCGCAGGTTCTCCCTCAGCCACCACATGCCCGCCATGACGGCCTGCACCGGGGCCAATATCAATTATGTAATCGGATTCAAGCATCATGTCTTTATCATGTTCGACGACGATAACAGAGTTACCCAGGTCACGCAAATCTTTCAGCGCCTTGATAAGTTTTACATTGTCACGCGCATGAAGTCCTATGCTGGGTTCGTCAAGGATATACAGTACACCGACGAGTTGTGTCCCGATCTGGGTGGCCAGCCTAATCCGTTGTGATTCTCCGCCGCTGAGTGTGCGTATGGGCCGGTTGAGATTTAGGTATTCTAATCCGACGTCCAGTAAAAAGCCAATACGTTTCCGGATCTCTTTCAACACTTCCGTCGCGATGATCCGTTGTTTGTCATTGAGCCGATCTTCCAGCCCTTCAAACCATTGCTTCAATGCGTTGATGTCCAGGACAGCGAGCTCGGCAATGTTTTTGCCATCTATTCTGAAGTGCAGCGATTCCTTTTTCAGACGCGCACCATTACACTCCGGACAAACTTTTGAAATTGTAAAATCTTCCACCCATCTCTTGATGGACTCAGAACCTTCTTCCCGTTGCTTTTCGAGAAAGCTAATGATGCCTTCAAATTTTGTGTTCCATTCCGTGCCCGGAAATTTTACGGAGGCCACGGCGACCGGAACCTCGTCCCCGTAGAGCATTACCTTTATGGCCTCCTTTGGGATGTCCTTTAATGGTGTAGTCAACGTCAGCTTGTGGCGTTTCAGGATTGCCTCGATCTTTTTAAAGATCCAGATGTCGCGGTATTCTCCAAGAGGCAATATCCCTCCGCGACTAATGCTCAAAGATTTATCGGGTATGACTGAAGCTTCTGTGATCTCGTCGGTATGACCGAGACCATTGCACGTTGGACAGGCGCCATACGGCGAGTTAAATGAAAATGTATTGGGTGCGGGTTCCTCGTAAGATAATCCCGACTTCGGATCCATGAGGAATTTAGAAAAATGATGCACCCGGGATGCTTCATCCATTATCATCATGACGCCCTTTCCCTCTTTTAACGATTTGTTGATTGATTGTCCAATCCGGGCCCGGTCGTTGCTGTCCGCGACAATGCGATCTATTACAACCTCGATGTCGTGTATCTTATAACGATCCACCTGCATCTTTGCTGTGATCTCAACCAACTCTCCATCTATACGCACTCTCGTGTAACCTGATTTCCTGATTTGTTGAAACAATTCACGGTAGTGGCCCTTTCGCCCTTTTACAACGGGCGCCAGCAGGATAACCTTCTTAGATTTGAAATTGTTAAGCAGGGAGTCCAGAATCTGTTCCTCAGACTGACGTATCATTTTATAGCCGGTGATATACGAAAAGGCTTCGCCCGTGCGGGCAAATAAAAGCCTCATGAAATCATATATTTCAGTTACCGTGCCCACAGTGGACCTTGGATTGCGCGATGTGGTCTTCTGCTCAATTGAAATAACCGGACTCAGGCCATTGATCTTGTCAACGTCGGGCCTTTCAAGGTTGCCTATAAAACTGCGCGCATAGGCCGAAAAGCTTTCCATATAGCGTCGCTGTCCTTCGGCATAAATGGTATCGAAGGCCAGTGATGACTTGCCGCTTCCGCTGATGCCAGTAATAACGATCAGCTTATTGCGCGGAAATGAGACATTAATATTCTTCAGATTATGCTCCCGGGCACCGACAATTTCAATCATGTCGAGGTCCGGAACAGGTGGTAATGCTTTTGTTGCAGTGCTTTTAGCCATGTGTATTTAGAATACAAAAATGAGTAGCTTAACGTTTCAGGACACTGAGATCTTTTTGACTTACCGAAGGACAGACAATTAACCCGCAAGGCGTGTCAATATCTTTGTCGGACAGCTCTGCTTTTCAAAGACCCCTGGGCGGGTTAACTGCCTCTCATCCAGCTCATCACTACCTCTACGAACTCTTTCGGCTTTTCAGCCTGAATCCAATGCCCTGTATCCATCGTCTCCAGCTTCGCGTTCGGAAAGATCCTCACAATAGTATCCCAATCCTCGTCTGGAACATATCCGGAAGACGAGCCACGGACGAATAATGTTGGTTTGTCAAAAGTGCCTGCTTGAATGAGATCAACACCAACGTTGCCGAGCTTTTCATAAATAACAGCAAGATTTAACTTCCAGCTGAAGCCACCTTCGGGTTTGCGTTGCAAATTCTTCAACAGGAACTGCCGCACATCTCCATCAGGAATATCTCCGGCAAGTGCCGCGTCAGCATCATTCCTCGACGACAGTGCAGGAAGTGGCAGTTTCATTAATCCTTCCACGAGTGTATAATGCTCAACACCATAGGGCCGGGGCGAAATGTCTACGACAATCAATTTCTTTAGCTTATCAGGATGCTTTATGGAAAAGTTCATCACGGTCTTTCCTCCCATAGAATGACCCATCAGCACAGGATCGATAATTTTATGGTCATCGATAAATTCCGCAAGATCACTCACCATCGATTCATAGTCAAAAGTATCAGAGTGCGGAGAAAGTCCGTGGTTGCGTTGATCAACGGTATATACTTTATATGACGGCGAGAGCAACTTTGCTTGCGTAAGCCAGTTGTCACCTGAGCCGAGCAGACCATGTACTATAATGATCGGCGGACCCTCACCGTACTCGCGAAAAAATAACTTCATGTTCGTGTGATTAAATGCCGTTGACTAGCCACCCGAGCATTTTGTACAGGGTGCTTAAATGACATTTCGTTGGAGCAAAAATAGAATTAAGTAACAAGAAGTCAGAATTTACATTGTGAAAGGTATATTTGAAACTTTTAATTTTTAAGATGGAACTAACAGACGGAGCATATACAGTTCAGGGACTAAATGTATTAGATATTGCGCAGCAGTTTGGCACCCCGTTATATTTATACGATGGTGATAAAATTGCAAATCAGATAAGAAGTTTAAAGACAGCATTTTCCGGCTCTGAGATTCGTGTAAAATATGCAGCGAAGGCGCTTACTAATCTTTCCGTGCTGAAGCTGATTCGCAAGCATGGCGCAGGTATTGAGGTGGTATCTTTGCAGGAGGCATTTATTGCCAGGAAGGCTGGATTTACTCCTGGAGAAATTGTTTTTACACCGAGCGGAGTTGATTTTTCCGAGATTGTCGAGGGCGTCGGTATCGGAATGGCCGTTAACATTGACAGCCTGCCTGCACTCAAAAAGTTTGGCGAGAAATACAGGAACAGTTATCCCTGTGGCATCCGGTTGAATCCGCACATTTTGGCTGGCGGGAATTATAAAATTTCCACCGGCCACAGTAATTCAAAATTTGGCATATCGATTTATCAGCTTCCTCAGATACGTGAATTGGTCGATCGCTATCAGATAAGAGTAAACGGCCTTCATATTCATACGGGCTCCGAGATCACAGAGACTGATATCTTCCTCAAAATGGCGGAGATACTTTTTGGAATGGCCGGGGAATTCCAGGATCTCAAGTTCATCGACTTTGGTAGTGGATTCAAAGTCGCTTATAAGGATGGCGATATGGTGACAAATGTCTATGATGTAGGATTGAAGCTCAGTAAATTATTTAATGAGTTTTGCATGCATTATGGACGGAAGCTCGAATTGTGGCTAGAGCCCGGGAAGTACGTGGTTAGCGAAGCAGGCACTTTGCTCGTTCATACCAACGTCGTGAAATCTACTCCTACCGTAACCTTTGTCGGCGTTGATAGTGGATTGAATCATCTGATCCGACCGATGATGTACGACTCTTATCACACAATTGTAAACATCTCCAATGTCAAAGGCTCCCATAAGGTCTATACCGTTGTTGGATACATCTGCGAAACCGATACTTTCGGCACCGATAGAAAGTTGCATGAGGTCAGAGAGGGTGACATTTTGGCCATCAAGAATGCAGGTGCGTACGGGTTTTCAATGTCTTCGAACTACAATTCCCGATTGCGTCCGGCCGAAGTACTGGTGATCAACAAGGAAGCAAAACTTATTCGTGAACGTGAAAAGGTGGAGGACCTGCTGAAATTGCAGATCGAAGTGGATGTCTGAAAGCCTCAATGGACCAGCCTGCAAACCTCATTCCCAACTTTTTGACAGGAGCATGTGTTATCTTTACATTGAAATATGATCATGCTGAAAAGATTTATTTCCGTCAGTGTATTCTTGCTAAGCATTGCGTCGTCACTGCAGGCGCAGATTCTTCAGCCGGCGAAGCTCACTCCTGAAACGCCATCAGGGCCAGTAAAGGTTGGCGATGAGCTGGAGTTGGTTTTCAAGGCGAGCATCGACAAGGACTGGTATATATATTCTGTCGATTTCGATGCCGACTGTGGTCCGATCCCGATGGCAGTTACGCTGGAAAAGGACGAGAGTTTCGAGACTGTGGGTCCATTGGTCGCAGTAAACGATAAAGAAAAACACGACAAAATTTTTGACTGTGACGTGCGGATCTTTAGTGGCTCCGGCGAATTCAGGCAGAAAATCAAAATTCTTTCCGGTGAACTGAACATCGCCGGATCTTACGAAGGTCAGGTGTGCTCGGAAGTTGAGGGTAAGTGCGTTTTATTTGATGGCGATCTGATATTTGGCAACATCAGCGTCAGCGGTAAGCCACTGCCACAATACGGGCAAAAAAAAACTGAAAGGGAGCCTTCAAAAGCCACAGCAGAGCACGGGAAGGTAGATTCTGCTACCAGCCTGCAGCCTTCAAGCATGGCGTCCGCGCCGGCAAAAGTATATGAAGAAAACAAAGGCCCCAGGCCTGACCCCGAACTCATGAAGGGGGACCCCAGGCAACGGTCGTTTTTAGGATTTTTTGTGCTGTCTTTTGCCGCCGGATTGGCGGCCCTGCTAACGCCGTGCGTTTTCCCCATGATTCCCATGACGGTAAGCTTTTTTACAGGGAAGGGCAAGTCGCGTCCGATGGCCTTGATCTATGGCTTATCCATCATCGTTATCTATACCTTGATTGGCGCCGCCCTCGCGCCGCTCATGGGCCCTGAAACCGCGAACCACCTGTCTACTGAATGGCTACCCAACCTGATCTTCTTTGCAGTGTTTATCGTCTTCGGCTTATCTTTCCTCGGACTATTTGAGATCACACTTCCCGGGAGATTCATAAACCGTGTGGATCAGCAAGCGGAAAAAGGTGGACTGCTCGGCATTTTCTTTATGGCATTCACGCTCGTGCTGGTTTCATTCAGTTGCACCGGACCCCTGGTGGGAAGTATTCTTGTCTCATCGGCAGGGGGTGAGTTTGTAAAGCCCATTCTCGGCATGTTTGCTTTTTCTCTGGCTTTTGCAATTCCCTTCACACTCTTTGCTTTTTTTCCGGGCTGGCTGAGTAATCTTCCAAGGTCAGGCGGATGGCTTAACACTGTGAAAGTGGTGCTGGGTTTTATAGAACTCGCCCTTGCCTTTAAGTTTCTCAGCATTGCTGACCAGGCTTTTCATTGGGGAATTCTGGACCGCGAGATCAACATCGGTATCTGGATTGTTATAGCGACGCTTATCGGTCTATATCTGATGAAAGCGTTTATGCTTCCCGGAGATACAGGCAAAGATGCTGAAGATAAACGCGTCGGTATATTCAGACTTATGCTGGCGATGGTGACTTTTACGTTTGTTGTTTATCTCATCCCCGGCATGTGGGGAGCGCCGCTGAAGATGCTTGCCGGCTATCTGCCTCCTCTGTACACCCACGACTTTAACGTACTGGCGTCCAGTGCAGGCGATAAGAACGCGATATGCGATGATCCCAAATACGCGGAGTTCCTGCATTTGCCGCACGGACTGCAGGGTTATTTCGATTACGATCAGGCGTTGGCTTGTGCGCGCCAGCAAAACAAACCCCTCTTTATTGATTTCACGGGCCACGGTTGCACCAACTGTCGCGAAATGGAGGCTGTCGTATGGTCCGATCCGGAAGTGCTAAAACGGCTGCAACAGGATTTTGTCGTGGTGGCGCTTTACGTAGATGACAAGACTGAATTGCCCGAGGATCAGTGGTACACTTCAACTTATGATAAGAAGGTAAAGAAGACCGTCGGGAAGCAAAATGCCGATCTTCAGATTGCAAATCTTAACAATAATGCTCAGCCGTTCTACGTTCTTGTTGGCAGTGACGAGCGTGTGTTGGTGGCGCCTTATGGTTATGATAAGAGTGTTCCGGCATTTGTAAAATTCCTCGACAGTGGAATCAAAAAATTCAAGCAATTAGGTACTTCTTAGCATAACAGATTACGACGTGATTGCGATGCAATTCTTACCCGATAACAAGTAAGATTTACTCATTTAGGGTCTTAGAGGCTCAGTTTGCGGCTTTTGAAATACAAAAAGAACATTTATATTTGAATGTTAACCGCTTTCTTACATGGCTATGGCTATATTTTTCAAAGGGTGTTAACTTTGACTTTCATTTTTTAATCGCCTGCGGGCTAAACTTTTTTACCGGATGCAAAAACACCTCTTTGGATTCTTCGGAATCGCCCTCTTCATTGTAACGGTCGTATTGGTTAACAGGTATTACACAACTTCAAGCTTCCTGCCGGTTGCTGCTGTAGACTCTGTTCAGAATTCTTTAGCCCTGATGAAAGAACCCAGCGTGCTCTACGGCATGGTGGTGGACAATTACACTGTCGTAGAAGATAAAGTCAAACGCAATGAAAATTTAAGCGAAATCCTGGAGGCGTATAACGTGCCTGCCAATATCATCCATCAGGTGTCGCAACTGTCCAGCAAGGTATTTGATGTCCGCAAGATTGCTCCCAACAAGAAGTATACATTGCTTTGCAACCAGGATTCTATGAAGACTGCGAAAGTCCTCGTGTATGAGCCAAACCTGATCGACTACATTATTTTCAGATTTGATGATACGCTTTGGGTTGACGTTTGTAAGCGCGATGTGGTTATCCTGGAGAAAAGCATAACAGGTGAGATACGGTCAAATCTTTCGGAGACCATAGAAGAGCTTGGCATTTCACATGAGCTCACGAATAAGTTTGTGGATATTTTTGGATGGCAGGTTGATTTCCAACGCCTTCAAAAAGGAGATAAATTCAAATTGATTTACGAAGAAGCGCAGGTTGAAGGAGTGTCTGTAGGTATCAAGCAGATCAATGCCATTTATTTTGAACATTCGGAGAATCCTTATTATGCCTTCCCGCTTGATCAGGGTGAAGGTGTTGACTTTTTTGACGAGGATGGCAAGAGCATGCGTAAGGCATTATTAAAGTATCCTATTGAGTTCACCAGGATAAGTTCACGATATAATCTCAAGCGTTTTCACCCTGTGCAAAAGCGGTGGAAAGCCCATCTTGGAACCGACTTTGCTGCGCCCGTCGGTACGCCTATCCGTGCCGTTGGCGATGGCATTATCCAGGAAGCGCAGTATAAATCCAACAATGGAAACTACGTAAAGATCCGCCATAACGGAACGTTCACTACACAGTATCTTCATATGTCCCGCATCGCACCTAATGTGCGTGCAGGCATGAAAATCCGCCAAGGCCAGACGATTGGTTTTGTTGGAAGCACTGGCCTGGCTACAGGGCCACACCTTTGTTACCGGTTCTGGAGAAATGGAGTGCAGGTTGACGCCTTGCGTGTCGAGCTTCCTCCGTCACAGCCGGTGCAAAAGGAATACCGTGACGCATTCGACAAAGTGAAAGGAGAGCTTACAAGGAAGCTCGATCTTATTCCTTTCACCCGGCATGACGCGCCTCTCGCTTCCCTCTAGTATTTTGCGGACGCTGGTTTGCGGCCAAAGGCCTTGCACAGGCAGAAGTGCTGAAAGCGCTCAAGCGGTACAGGTGGATTGTATCGCGGGCCAGGCGTTAATTTGCACTTTGGGTTTTACTATTCAATCAGCACTCGATCAGAATAAAATCTGATGATGAGGAATGCAAAGTAATTGACATCAACTGGCCATGCGGTATTATTTGACCCTGTGTCAGCCTAATTCAATATTTTTAGCTAAGTTTAGTACCAAATTACAAACTTAAGCTGTGCATGAGGCGTCTTTTATCTTCTCTCCTTTTGATAGCAATGGTAACAAGCTACTCAAAGGGTCAGGTCCTCCAATGGGCTTCAAAGGTTATCGAGTTCTCATCTGAGCTCACACCTGTTCAATACTCAGCAAACCAGACCTTGGGTAAACCGAATGTGTTGCCTGCAGGAGGCCAGAGTCCCAATGGCTGGGCTCCCGACAGGCCCAAACGAAAGGAGTTTTTAAAGCTCGGCTATGCCAACCCAATCAGCATACGTCAGATCGCCATTGCAGAATCCCATAATCCCAGTGCGATATACAGGGTGCTTGCCTACGACGAAGCCGGAGCGGAACATGTGATCAATACATTTAACCCAATGTCCGTTCCGCTAAAAGGACGGATGCTCAATGTATTCATGGAACCGACGTCTTATAAGGTGGCGGCCATAAAGATTGAGTTTGACGGTGGTGCTGTACCTGACTACTATGGAATTGATGCTGTAGCAATCTCAGATTCAAATTTCCCGATCATTGCCGACATTCCGACAATGCAGTTGCTGGTCTCCGGCATTCTTATTGAATCTTTAGACAAAAATGTGAACAGCGAATTTGATGAGCTCAACCCCTTGCTGTCACCCGATGGAAAGACTTTGTATTTCAGCCGCCGAAATCATCCGGGGAATATTGGTGGTGCAAACGATAAGGAAGACATATGGTATTCGGAATTGGATCAGACGGGTCAGTGGCAGCTTGCTCAGAACTTGGGCGCAAAATTTAATAACGCCGGACCAAACTTTATCAATACCATTCAGGCGGTTACACCTGATGGTAAATCGGCGATCATGGTACTGGGCAACAAATATTTACCGAATGGAAAAATGGTCGCCGGGGTTTCTATCAGCACACGCATTAACGGCATATGGAGCGATCCTAAGGGACTGGAAATTGAAAACGATTACAATTTTAACGAGAAGGCAAATTACTTTCTGACGGACAATCGCCAAACATTGCTGATGTCTATTGAACGGGAAGATACCCGCGGCGACCGTGACCTGTATGTTACTTTCATTAAATCGGATAGCACATGGACGCAGCCATTGAATCTTGGTGACGTTGTTAACACAGCCGGTGGAGAATCCGCACCGTTCCTGGCGTCGGATGATAAGACAATGTATTTCTCTTCAAATGGATTCAGCGGTTATGGTGGAAGTGATATTTATGTCACGAAGCGTCTCGATGATACGTGGACAAAATGGTCTGAACCAGAAAACCTCGGACCTGAGATCAACTCACCATTAGAGGATCTCTTCTTCAACATACCGGCATCGAGTGAGCATGCCTACTACTCCAGGGGTGTAAGCGAAAGCAATACTGATATTTTCAGAATAAAATTGCCAATTATGAAAAGCCCGGAACCCTGGGTAACGGTTAAAGGTAAAGTTATAGACAAGGCCGGGAATCCAGTTGGCGCGAAAATCATTTACGAGCGGCTGCCCGATGGCAAAGGATTGGGGATCTCGCAGTCAAATCCTGAAACGGGTGAATATGAGATTCGGTTACCGGCGGGAGAAATGTATGGCGTGCGTGCGGAGGCTGACCAAAAACTGTCTGAGAGTCAGAGTCTTGACCTACGCGACGTGAAAGAGGATAAAACGATCGAGACAAATTTTGAGCTTGATCCCATTGGCGTTGCCAATGTGGAGAAGAATGCCTCTATCATCCTAAACAACCTTTTCTTCGATCTGGAAAAAGCAACTTTAAAGCCGGAGTCTTTTCCGGAGCTGGACCGCATTGTGAAGGTGATGAAAGAGAATGCCGCGATGCAAATTGAGATATCGGGCCACACCGATGTTTCAGGATCCGAAGCATACAATTTAACGCTGTCAAAAGAACGCGCTCAGGCAGTTGCAACCTATCTATCAGAAAAGCAGATCGCCATAGAAAGGATGACGGTTCTGTTCTTTGGCGAATCCCAACCGAGAGAATCGAATGACAGTAAAGAAGGTCGCCGTAGAAACCGCAGGGTGGAGTTCAAGATCTTGAAATTGTAACCATGATAAAATATGAGAAAGGAATTTTTTGAACTTATTGCTCTTCTTTTCCTCATCACGCCGACTTATAGCCAGGTTGCTGACACACTTGTATATGCTGAAGGACAGATCCTGAGCGCCGAAACAAAGGAGCCAGTGATGGCCCGCATAACTTATCAAAGCCTTCCGTATGGCAACAAAGTGGGGGTCGTTAACAACAATGCCTATTCTTTCCCGATGTTTCACAAAGAGAAGTATTCCATCCTGGTGGAAGCTCCGGGCTATGACGTTGCAAAGTACATGCTCGACCCTGCCGAAGCCAATGGTGAAATGAAGCTCATTAAGCACATAGAACTCAGGAAGGGAAGTCATGTATCGGGTCAAAGACTTTCTGTGGGAAATGTCATCCGACTGGACAACGTGATCTTCCAGGTTGGCAGATCTAGGATCAGTACAGAATCCTACTCGCAACTAGAGGAAGTAGTGAACATGATGAAGGAAAATTCCAGCATGGTGATACAACTTGAAGGACATACGGACGCGCAGGGAGATACAAAGGAAAATGTAAAGCTTTCACAGGCACGCGTCGATGCGGTCAAGCAATACATACAGTCTAAGGGAATTCAAAAAAACCGCGTAAAGACCAAGGCGTACGGTGGTACTCAACCTCTTTCAAGGGAAAATACCCCGGATGCCCATCGAATGAACAGGAGGGTGGAACTGAGAATATTGGAGAATTAGCTCCTGCAGGCCTCCAGAAGATAGAATTTGGACGTTATGACACTGTTTGATACGCCAGGGCGTTCAAGTTATCAAGCCTGTCTTTAGTAACTTTGGGCTTTAAAATCGGTCAAACCCAGTTTCTTATGAATAAAGCTTTGAAATGGATACTTATTGTCTTTGGCAGCGTTGTCGTTCTGTTCCTTGCCGCCGCCTTGATCATACCCATAGCTTTTAAGGACGATATAAAAGCAGCAATAGACAAGGAACTGGCAAAATCCGTCAATGCCGACGTTCATTTTGATATCGATAATTTTGACCTGTCACTATTCAGGCATTTCCCGAATATCACTGCCGAGATGAAGGACCTCGGTGTCTTTAACCGAGCGCCCTTCGAGGGAGACATCCTCTTTGCTACGGAGAAGCTTGAAGTTGAGGTGAACCTGAAGGACATTCTGTTTGGGGACAAGCTGCGTCTTAAAGGAATCACGCTAATGAGACCAGTGATCAATGTAAAAGTATTGAAGGATGGCCGGGCAAACTATGACATCGCCATTGCTACCACCGATACCACCGACACCACAACAGAACCCTCAGAATTTTCTTTTGGCATAGATCACTGGGAAATAGTGGACGGCATTGTTGTATACGACGATAAGTCGATCCCGTTTATTATGGAAATGAAAGGATTGAATCACACCGGAAGCGGAGATTTCTCCCAGGATGTCTTTGATCTCTCGACACACACTGTCGCAGACACGCTAAATGTCGGATATGACGGTGATATGTACCTGAGCGATAAGCATCTTGAGCTCGACGCCATTGTTACAATAGCTGAAGATTACACGAAGTACACTTTTAAAGAGAATAGCGCGAAGCTCAATGAGTTCGGTATGAGCTTCGATGGCTGGTTCAAGATGAACGAAAACGACTTTGGGATGGACCTTACATTTAAGAGTCCTGATAACTCCTTTAAAAGTCTGCTGTCAATTATCCCCGGTATGTACTCTGCCGATTTCAAGGATATAGAAACCAAAGGCGATCTGGCCTTCAGCGGATTTGCGCGAGGGATATATAGCGAAAAGCAGATGCCCTCTTTTAATCTTAACCTGCTAGTAAAGGACGCCATGTTTAAGTATCCGAAGCTGCCAACAGCAATCAACAATATAGCAGTCGAATTGCTTATCGACAATAAGGACGGAGTAGTGGAGAATACGATAATCGACCTAAAGAAACTTCACCTCGATTTCGGAACTAATCCGGTCGATGCCCGAGCGCTTATCACCAAAATGTATCCAACCAACCTGGACGCTACGCTATCAGCGAAGCTTAACCTGGCTGAGCTTGGCAAAATGTTCCCTATGGAAGGCCTTGAGATGAAAGGGAACTATGCACTAAAATTAAAAGCCAAAGGCATTTATGATAGTCTGAAGAAAATAATTCCCGCTGTGGATGCAGACATGCGCCTGTCCGACGGCTTTGTTAAATCTTCACAGTTCCCCATTCCTATCCAGGAGCTTCACTTCACCTCCACCGTGAAGAACTCTTCGGGAAAGATGGCAGAGACATATATTCAGGTAAACGACCTATCCATGCTCATGGAAGGTGAAAAATTTGCAGCGGATCTTTTGCTGCAAAATCTCGATGATTACACCTGGGACCTCAAGGTCAAGGGCGGCATTGACCTGGAGAAGATAACGAAAGTATTTCCCCTGGACGGCATGGCGCTTTCCGGAAAGGTTAAAGCTGACATTCAAACCAAAGGAAAGTACTCTGATCTGAAAGCCGAAAAATATGATCGCCTGCCCACCAGTGGCACAGCTAGCCTGGCGAACTTTAAGTATACAGCCAAGGACCTTCCATATGCCGTTACACTTTCTGAAGCGTCCATGGTCTTCGATCCAAAGAAGATCAATCTGCAAAA
This sequence comes from Chryseolinea sp., assembly GCA_031400145.1. GTDB lineage: Bacteria > Bacteroidota > Bacteroidia > Cytophagales > Cyclobacteriaceae > Chryseolinea. Next base: position 16,868 of record JANNPM010000174.1, read on the forward strand.
GCTGGAAGGTAAAGTCGGGCAAAGTGACTTCAGCGTTAGTGGTTCAATTATGAACTACCTGGGCTATGCTTTAGGACAAGAGGGTTCGATCAAAGGCAATGTTAATTTCGCTTCAAACTTCCTGGATCTTAATGAATTTATGACTGACAGTGAGACGTCGTCGACAGATACTGCGGCTTCCTACGGTATAATTCCCGTCCCGACAAACGTAGACTTTGTGCTGAAGTCATCCGTTAAACGCATCAGGATGATGGACTATAACATGACAGATGCTTCGGGCGATATCATCGTAAAGAATGGAATTGCCAATCTGAGCGGGCTTAAGTTTGGTTTGCTTGGCGGTACCTTCGTGGTGAACGGGACATATAACACGCAGGATATTGTACATCCTAAATATGACCTCGGGTTAAAGATCGAAAAAGTATCTATCCGCGAAGCTGCGAATAAGTCTTCCCTTTTGAAAAGTTATGCACCGATTGCCGGTCTTGTAACAGGAAACTTTTCAACGGATTTCAAAATCAACGGCGAACTGTTGCCTACGATGATGCCAAATCTTGGTACCGTAAATGGTGCTGGTCTGGTTAAAATTGCACAAGCTTCATTGAAGGATTCTAAGCTTATCTCAGGTATCACATCGCTTACGAACTTGAAGGATGCCGATCAAGTCACGCTTAAAGATGTATTGATGTCAACGTCGATCAGCAATGGACGGCTGTCAGTGAAACCTTTCGATGTTAAGTTCGGAGATTATAAGACGACGATCGCCGGAAGCACGGGCCTTGATCTTTCATTAGATTATTCTTTAAAGATGGATGTGCCTGCAGGGAAGCTTGGTACGGAGTACAATGCTTTTGTTGCCAAATACACAGGCGGTAAGAGTGACCCTAATGCAAATATTCCATTGACGATCACCATCGGAGGAAAATACAATGATCCAAAAATGGGTTTGGCCACAGCAGATCAGCAGGCACAGGTAAAGGAAGCCGTAACAGCTGCAGCGAAGGAAGAAGGAAAGAAAGCGATTGAGAAAGCGGTAAAAGGAACTGGCGCAGAACAAATAGTCAAGAATATTCTCGGTGGCAAGGGGGATTCAACCGGCGTTAAAGACACCACCAAAGCAACGACATCTGCAAATGCCGGAGAGCTTCAGAAGAAAGTAGAGGACGAAGCCAAGAAGAAAATTCAGAACTTTTTGAAAAAGAAAACCAGGGAATAGTTATGCGTTGTTGGACGAGCAAGGTTGTGAAGGAGATTATACCGAGTTTAATCCTGTCCTTCCTTCTGCAACATTCCAAGATACGCCACCAAATTCACAAGTTCATCCTCACCCATACCAGACTGCAGGTTTGAAGGCATCAGCGAGCTGTTGAGTTTTGCGCGCGATTCAATGTTTGATTTAAGCACAGTCTGTTTATTGCCCATATACTGCAGCTCCACTTTATCGGAAGTTTCAGAAATGATGCGTCCGACGGCAGTGCCGCCATCCTTAAGCTTGAATCGATAACCTTCAAAGCCGAAACTGATTCCCTGATCCGGGAAAAGTATGGAACTGTAGATTGCATCCTTGGACAGTTTGTCTCCAATCTCAGTGAGGTCAGGACCAAAATTAACGCCTTCACCAGAAACCATATGACAATTGGCACAAAGGCTCTTGAAAATCTTTTTGCCATTTATCGGATCACCTTTTTTGTCAGCCATTACAGATATCGCGGGCAACAGTCCTCCCTCCTTCGTGCCTGGAATTTTAAGGTACTTCGCAGCCTCGTCTCTCAACGTTGCCCGCCAGGCACTTTGAAAGACACCTCCTGCCGCCGTATGCAGATCCGTTGGAATTTTGTTTTCAATTGCAAGCACCAGCAGCCTGTCTTCAGCCAGCCACGGACCAGCGAATGCCTTTACAGCAAGCTTTCGCAGTTCGATATCTTTTGTGCTGTCCATCATTACGCCTTCCATGATCACGACAGTTTTTGTGTTGTACATGTGTGGCTGAAGAGACTTAATGACGGCCTGCGCGTCGTCGGTCTTGCGGCTGTTCAACGTCCGTGTGATTAAGTCCGTCTTGTCCCAGGCAAGCAACGTGCGCATGGATTCTTTACCAACGGCGCTATCCGGATATTGCAGCGAAAGATTAAGCAGATCATTTGAGCGATCCCAGAGTTTGAATGAAGTTACGAGTTCAACAAATTCAATTTTACCCTCCTGGTCTTCGAGCACTTTGTTCAATGATGCCTTTATCGCCGGCGTCATTTTCAATTTAGCCGGGTCCATATGCTTTAATGCATACAATACCTTGTCACCATTAGAGGTTTGTACCAGCTGCGCCAGGAATTGTTGTTTTGATGCATCCGACTGGAAGTCGAAAGATCTGAAATAGCGAAGCATATCCTTATCGTTTGAGTCTTTAATCAATTCCGCAAGTAGCGGGATTGAATATTTACTGCGGCTGCGCCATACTATGTCCCGGTTTGCCGCCTTCGACCAATCATCTCCAACCTTTTGCTTCCACGCATTAAAATAATGATCCCAGTTTCCGTCAGCGCCGATACCCAATGCCTCAAGGTACCAGCGATCTTTTCCATCATACTGTAGTGCCAGCTCGGACCACAAGTCCGCTGCTTCGGCTGACTTGTTTCCGCGCAAAGCAATGATCACGTCGCGACGAACCTGCGGCGAAGGATCATTTAAAAGTTTCGTGGCAATAGGCAGAATATTTTTTTGCATTGACCGGGCGACCCGGATGCCCGTGACGCGTATGTTTGGATCCTTGTCTGCCAGCGCTTCATCTATATAGATGTCGGCCTTTCCTGGCAGCCGTGATAGCAACCACAACGCCTGCGCACGGTATCTTGGATTTTCTGATTGCCAGAGTTTTTGCAACGCGCTTTCTGCTTTTTCTCCTGCATCAGCCAGCATCATCCAACCGCGATAGCGTGTTGCATTATTTGGATTTTGCAGGGAGATTATTGCCCCATCGATGGAGGAGGTATCTGCATGCAAGATTTTGTAGGGAGACTCAGGGGGTGCTACTCGATAAATCCTGCCGCGATTTATATCGCCCACCTGATGACCGCCCACACCCGGATCATACCAGTCCGCAACGAAAAGTGAACCATCAGGTGCTATGGCAACGTCGATCGGCCGGAACCATTGATCTTTTTGAGCTTCGAGAATTTTTACAATTGAAGCCTTGTAACCCGCTCCATCGTTTTCCACTGGATATGAACGGACGACATTGTTGCCAGGCTCCGCATGTATCATCTGGCCATAGAATTCTTCAGGCAACAAGCTGCCCTCATAAACAGTAATTCCAGCGGGCGAGCCAGCTCCTGTCTGCAATAGGTTTGGCACCACGCCTGGATCGTTGAGGTGCCAATGCCGCAATGGAATTTCATTTTCCATATCTGTACGTCGTGCGCTCCAGCTTGCGCCTGTGATCTCGTCGCGGTATCCGTAGTTTCCGTATTCCATTACGTAGTTAATGCGCGTGCCCTTATTGCCGTCGTCGTCATTATCTGATTGCCACATCGTGCCGTATGGATCAACGGATATTTCGAAATTGTTTCTAAAGTTATTACCGAGCACTTCAACATTGGAACCATCCGGATTTGCTCTCATCACCATACCCTCACGATAGGGCTTTCCATTAGTGACGACCTTGTGGCCATGGATGTCCACGACGGTATCTCCTTTTGCTGTGAGCAACGACTTTCCTTCATTACCGAAGTTGAAGTAAAGCCTGCCGTCCGGACCGAACACGAAAGCATGCATGCCGTGATCATGCTGTAGTCCCTGGATACCCTGGTAGAAAATCTCTTTTTTATCGGGAACATCGTCACCATTATTATCCGTAAAGACAAAGACATTAGGACTGCAGGAAACAATGACTTTATCGCCAAACAGCGAAATTCCCAATGCCGAATTAACATCCGTGCCCTGATAGAATACTTTACTTTTATCCGCCTTGCCGTCGCCGTCGGTATCCTCCAGTATCATGATCCGGTCGCCTTCTTGCTTTACCGGATTCTTTGGATTGTATTGATTCCGATAGTTGAAAGCCTCGCACACCCAGACACGACCGCGTTCGTCAATGGCAATGTTTGTGGGATTTGTAAACATCGGTTCGGAGGCAAATAGTTGAACTTCGAGCCCCTCGTAAACTTTTAAGTCAGCCAGGGAGGTTTCCGGGCTATGCTCGTCCTGGATAGTTGCTCGTTTCTCCGTGTTTTTGCTACAGGAGATTAGGCAGACGGTGATAAAGGCAATGGCAAGCGGCGGGGCGGTGGACATATCTGATGGGGTTCTGGTAACGTTTGAAGTTACGGAGCATCGAGCACCAAGTCAAGCAAACCTGGATTCAAACACCGGGAGATAAAACGAGATCCGGACCGTGGCGGATTAGTCACGAGTAATGCGTTAGTTCAAATGCTCCACTTCATTATCACCAACTAGTTGTACTTCACGTAGTTCTCCCACCGCTCCACAGCCTGCCGAAAGTCTGCGGGCCAGGGTGACTCAAATTTTCTAAATTGTTTGGTGAACGGGTGCACGAAGCCAAGAGTTTTTGCGTGGAGCGCCTGACGGGGAATGACATCAAAGCAGTTTTCAACAAACTGCTTGTATTTTGAGAAGACGGTTCCTCTCACAACCTGATCGCCGCCATACATGGAATCATTGAAAAGCGGGTGTCCTAAAAATTTCATGTGCGCCCGGATCTGATGGGTTCTGCCGGTTTCCAACCGACACTCGACAACTGACACATAGCGTAGATCCTGAAGCAGCTTATAATGTGTAATCGCGGATCTTCCGTGATCACCAAGGGGAAACACAGTCATAACTCTTCTATCCTTTAAACTTCGCCCCACATGTTTGTTTATCGTTCCCTGTGGTGGTTCGGGCACACCCCATACGATCGCGTTGTAACGCCGCTCAATGGTGTGGTCGAAGAATTGTTTCGCGAGGGCCGTAAGCGTAACTTCATCTTTAGCAACGACAAGCAACCCTGACGTATCTTTATCAATACGGTGCACCAGTCCTGGTCTTCCGTTGTTTCCAGGCATGCGTGGCAGGTTTTGAAACTGATAGGCCAACGCATTGACGAGGGTTCCGGTCCAGTTCTGATATGCGGGATGAACTACCATCCCGGCCGGCTTGTTTATCACCATCAGATAATCGTCCTCAAAGATAACTTCCAGTGCAATATCTTCCGGGATCACTTCCGTATCACGGGGTGGCTGGGGTAAGGATACAGTTACTACGTCTGCCGGATGAATCCTGTAATTTGCCTTTGCCGTCTTATCGTTTACCTTAATGAAACCTTCCTGAATGGCCAGTTGCAGTTTTGTACGTGTTACGTTCGGTAATCTGTACATGAGAAACTTGTCCAGGCGGATCAGGGTCTGCCCGGCGTCTGCGGTGATTCGGTGGTGCTCGAAAAGCTCATCGTCTTGGTCTTCGGGTGGGATGTCGTGTTCAGTCATGAGAAAAGCGTGCAAATTAGGAAAAAAGTCCTTGGGCACTTCTGATTATGTTCCCCTTCCTGCGGGGTTGTTGACTGTTTTTTAAGTAAAAGGTCCCCCAGGCCTGTATGAACAGGTTAATATTAAACACTCGCGCCACATCACGGGCGTGATTTGCAACTCTTTGAAATTCGCCGAAATTCTTACTTGTGTCGGAATCGGGGCGCCATCGAGCATACCCCCCAAGCAGTAATCCGGATCTTGCAAAAGGGAAAGTAGAAAATTGGCTGGATGATCTAAAAAACAGTCACATGAAATGGCCATACACTTGTTCACGAAGTGATGATAATTTGGTCTGGCCATTCCATGTGACAACTAAAAACAATTATTAACACATGAAATCGTCATGCACTGCGTTCACCCAAAAGGATATTAATTAACCATACGATTCCATGTGACAACTAAAAACAAATTATTAACACATGAAACAAAAAAGGCTGAAAGTGGCCACGAACCTTAAGAAAGATTATGCTTACACAAGTTGTCTCCTGTTGGTTTGTCTTTTGTGGAGCAGCATTTCATTTGGGCAGACAATAAACAATAATTGGGAAAAGGATCTGACCAAATCTTTGGAAGAATTTATTGAGTGTGCAAAGTCAAGCAAGGACAAGTCAACATGTGGCGCCACCGTTGGGCAGTCACTTTCCACCGTTTACAGGCAGGATGCGTTCTTTTCGCAAAAGCTAAATCGGTTTTTGGTGTCTAATGAAATTTCTAAAATTGTTGAGGGAAGTGACCGCTGGAAATTAATGGGTTATGCCTATGACCAGAAGGTTCTTGACCAGGCCCAGCAAGTAGCAAACGCAAACAAGCCTGTCATTGCTGTTTACAGAATGAATGGATCCGCACATGTAGTCCTCATCTTGCCCGGAACAATTCACTATTCAGGATCATGGGGTTTCAGCGTACCTAATTCTGCTTCGTTTTCCTATATCGATCCTGACAAATCATATGTTGGAAAGGGATTGTCATATGGTTTTGCTAAAAGTATGATGAAAGACATCACGCTGTACAAAATGACGTATTAGTCTAAATTATGCCAGTACCATTATCGCTGATAGTAATGACAACTTTTCCATCAGGTTGGATCACCTCATCGGGGTTGTTCTGCTTGCACATGATCACGGCACTTTCGATTGTATGTCGCAGCTCTCGGATATTTCCTGGCCATTGATATTTTTCAGTCTAGGATGAGCCATAAATCCGATCCAAGTGTTCATAAATGGACAATCTTTGCTATTGTCGGGCACCCCTGAAAGAAATAATGCAATAATAACAGTCGAGAAACTATGAAAAAGTGGTTGGATATTATGGCATTAAGTTGGCATCTGAGCAGTAAAAGTGTAACAGATGCTACAACATACTTTGCTCATTATCTTCAGAAATTTCAAAAGGTTCAAAAGTACCTTTCTGATCAACCTGATAGGACTTTCAAGTGGACTGGCTTGTACACTCGTCGTCTATTTGTGGGTTAACGACGAGTTGCTCGTGGATAAGTTCCACGTTCATGATGATCGTTTGTACAAGATGATTGAATTTCAGAAGAATTCGGAGTCGAACATCCGCGTTACTGAGTCCACGCCAGGGCTATTGTCCGATGCATTGATGTCTGAAATTCCGGAAGTTGAATCGGCGGTTACGGTAACTCCATGCTATTGGTTTAACACTTTTTCTCTTTCAGTGGGCGAAAAGCTGGTTGACTCACGCGGTATCTATGCTGGCCGGGAGTTTTTTAAGATGTTTTCCTATGAACTGCTTCAAGGCAAACCAGCAAAAGTTCTTGCAGACAAAAATTCAATTGCCATCTCTGAGTCGACCGCAGAGGCCCTATTCGGTACTACCGAAAATCTGCTGGGAAAGGCGATCGAGTTTCAGAACGATCGTCAATTATTTATTTCAGGCGTCTTCAAAAATGTATCCTCACGCTCATCTGAGCAATTTGATTTTGTGCTGTCGTTTGAACTGCTAAAGGATGCCACTCCGGGAGTTGCGCGCTGGGAAAATTCCGGTCCGATGACATTTGCCTTGCTAAAGGAAAATGCTGACGCGGAATTGTTCAACAAGAAGATCTCTGGGTTAATCAGCAAGCATGTTACCGAAAGGCACCGTTCACTTTTTGCAAGGAAGTATTCCGACGTCTATTTGCGTGGCGACTATAACGCACAAGGAGTACAGGCGGGCGGTCGCATTGTGTATGTCATCATGTTTTCGCTGATTGCAGGCTTTATACTTGTTATCGCCTGCATCAACTTTATGAATCTGTCCACCGCCAAAGCAATGCGCAGGAGCAAGGAAGTGGGCATAAGAAAGACAATTGGCGCAAGCAGAAGCATATTGATTTTTCAGTACATGGGTGAATCAATGGTCATGGCTTTTGCCTCACTTGTTCTTGCCATCTTGCTTGTGGATTTATTCCTTCCACAGTTTAACGGAATCACAGGTAAGCAGCTTTCGCTTTACCCGGAGTCTCGCCTGATAGTTGCCTTTCTTTCCATTACGATCATCACCGGGCTGATGGCAGGCAGTTATCCTGCGATTTATATCTCTCGATTTAGTCCCGCGAAAGTACTAATGGGTCGATTTGATGGCTCTACAGGAGAGCTATGGGCGCGCAAGGGGCTGGTGGTTTTTCAATTTACAATATCGGTAATATTCATAGTCTCCGTTCTGGTTGTGTACCGACAGATCCAGTTTCTGCGGACCAAACATCTCGGCTACGATCGGGAGAATATCATACATTTCCCAATAGAGGGAAAGCTGATCTCCAGCCGTGAAGCATTTCTTTCCGGACTGCGTGCGCTGCCGGGTGTAAAGTATGCATCCAGCATTAGTCAAAGCATGGTCGGTGGCGGGAACACAACATCGATAGAATGGGAGGGGAAAGATCCCGGTGACAATACCCCTTTTGCTATTCGCCTGATAAACTATGATGTTATTGAAATGTTGAATATGGAAATAGTTGAAGGCAGATCTTTCAGGCGCGAGAATCAGGATAGCATGGCCATTATTTTTAATGAGACTGCGATTAAGACAATGGGTCTAAAGGATCCGGTGGGAAAGACTGTGTCACTGGACCAGATAAAATTAACGATTGTGGGTGTGGTCAATGATTTTCATTATGAGTCCCTTCGAAGTGGTGTGCAGCCGATGTTTTTTTTGTTTGCTCCTCAATACACTGAGAAGATTATAGTTAAACTTTCAGCGGGAGATGAAACGGAAAGCGTAGATCGAATTGCCGCATACTTCAGGCAATTTAACCCGGGGTTTACTTTTGATTTTCGTTTCATGGATCAGGACTATCAGGAACAGTATTATGCTGAGCAACGTGTATCTGAATTGTCGAGATATTTTGCGGGCATGGCGATTCTCATTTCGTGCTTAGGATTGTTCGGGCTCGCAGCATTCACTGCGCAACGACGGATCAAGGAGATAGGCATACGCAAGGTACTGGGTTCAAGTGAACTCGGCATTGTGCATTTGCTTTCTATCGACTTTACCGAGATTGTTTTTGTATCGATCATCATTGCCTTGCCAATAAGCTATTTTATTCTCCACCAATGGCTGGAAAATTTTGCTTATAAAATTCCACTGGCCTGGTGGTATTTTTTGGGATCTGGAATGATCGCATTGTGTATTGCATGGCTCACTGTTGCAGCTCAGGCGTTTCGGGCTTCGCGGGTAAATCCTGTCGAGTGCCTGAAGAACGAATAGAGAATCCATCATTCCGGGTTAACCTACAATAGCTTCGGTTTCTTTACTGGATTGGTTGCCACTCCCGCATTGATGAGTAGTTGTTGAAATTCCTCGTGACCTGCCTTCGTGAGTATGTTTGCGGCCTCTTGCGACAGCATCACATCGAGACGGGAAACGGCCAAGCCCTCTTCTCTATCATTTTGAATGCGGCCATAGTGATAGTTGAATAACGCAGAGCTTAAATTAATGGCATCCTTTTCCCTGTCAACGGCGATCAGCATCTCTGCCATCTGCAAATTGGTATATGAAGGGAGAAGATGTTGCGGATATAAATTCTCTAATGCAAAGTCCAACACCTTTGCCGCCATTTCAATGTCTTCATTTTGCATGTAGGCTGCGGCCAATGTGTTAAGTGACTGTCGTGCTGGAGTGATCATTCTATTTTGAAAGTCTTCGTAGTTGAAATAGACTCCTTCATCAGATAAATTTGAATAATCAGCTTGTTCTATGAGATTCTTGTACATCAGATCGGTGTTTACGGCGATACCTCCCTCAGAGCTCGTAGTCGTCACACGAAATACCTGACCCTCCTGAACAACATGTGAATCAAGGTCCAACCCGGATGTATTAAGTGCGGTGTAGTTAAAATAAACTGGTCTTTCCCAGTTGTTGCTGGCCAGTAAGTCCAATATAGCCAGCGCATTCTTTTGAAGAAAATTGCCAGGCACCCGAAACGTTATCTGTGGAGAGGCGTTGCTTTCTATTGTTGGTCCAGAAAGTCCGGCAAGCAATGGGCTTTCCGGTTTGAGTCTATCCGGACCTATTTTCATCGTAAGTAGCCTTGATGGAAGAATAGTGTAAGGGTCCCCGGTCGTCGATTGTGCCCGAAGCGGGCTGTGCTCGTCTTTCAACATAATAAGCAATTTTTTTAAGTCGACACCCTTCTTTATACTCTCCTGAACATAGAGAACATCATTGGGTCCGTATTGCCGATAGTCGTCCTCATCCAGCATGAGGTTAAATGCCGCTGACTTGTAATAGGACCTTCTCAATTGATTGATATACCAGTCAGTGTTGAGATAGCTAAGCACCACGACTCGCACGTCAGTGCGCAGGCCTTCGATCTCCTGCAAATACCATAAAGGGAACGTATCATTATCACCACCTGTAAAGAGGATCCCATTGGGTCCGCAGCTCTTCAACAAATTTCGGGCATTGTCAATTTGAAAAGTGCGGCCGGACCGATCGTGGTCATCGTAGTTTTGCCACAACATAAGCAACGGTATGGATACGCTTACGGCAATTGCAGGGAGAACCGCCCATTTTATTTTTCGAATGGCGTGAAACAGAGCCGAGATCCCCAAGCCGATCCATATAGAAAAGGCCATGAACGAGCCAATGTAAATGTAATCGCGTTCGCGCGGCTCGACTGGCGGCGAATTAAGGTAAAGTACCAGCACAAGTCCTGTAATGAGAAAAAACAATGCAACCATCAACGCTCCCTTTATATCTTTTTTACCTTGTCCAAGGATGCCGACGATGCCAAGTAACAGTGGTAACATCCAATACTGATTTCTTGCCTTGCTGACATAGGGTAAACTGGCTGAAGTTTTCATCTTGGCGAACGGTGACAGCCAGGGAGCATTCTGCTCGTCGCTGTCGCGACCTGAAAAATTAAATAACAGGTATCGGAAATACATGTGGCCAAGCTGGTAGGAGAACATGAAATAAATGTTGTCTGTAAACGTTGGTAAGTCATCGGGTGACTTGCCTATCCATTGACTATAAGCCTCAATGTGACCCGGGTCATTGCTGTGCAATCGTGGTAAGATTGTGCTTCGTGCTGGGTCATAAACATACTCCACCATGCCGCCTGAGCACTTGTAGCTGTCCGTAGATTTGTGATAGATTTTTTTCTTAACGGTAACGGCCTCAACCTTTGCATCGTAGTACGGTCCATAAAGCAAAGGACTTGATGGATACGATTCACGATTCATGTAGGCTTTAATCATGGCCAGGTTTTCAGGGTTGTTTTCGTCGATGGGTGGATTTTGATTGGACCGTATGAAAAGCATCAGGTATGGAGTGAAGCCAAATACCAGAAAGATGAAACTCCAGGTAAATTTTTCAGCGGATCGAAATCTTTTTAACAAATACAAGCAGACACCACCAGCAATAGTGATAAGGATAACAGCGCCCGTGTAGAAAGGCAGGTGAAGGGTGTTCACAAAATAATAATCGAATGCGAATGCCATTTCGAATGTGCCAATACCGATCAGCCTGTTGATAACAAGCACCATCAGCAGGCCACCCGTGACGTTCACAAACGTATTCCACGGAGTTACGGCACGGTCGGCGGTGAACCATACGAATGGAAGCAACGGCAACGCCATCACGCACATGGGATGAATGCAGTAACTCAAACCTGCGATATAAAAAATCAATACCAGCCAGCGCGATCTTAACGGCTCGCGTAATTGAGGACCTTTTATAATCATGAGAATTAATAGAACTAGAAAAAAGCAAGCGATGCCATATGTCTCTGCTTCCACAGCCGAGAACCAAAAAGTATCAGAAAATGTCAATGTGAGGCTGCCGCAGATTGCTGAAGAGATCAAAAGAATGTCATCATGTCGAAACGGCTTAGGATGAATTCTTTGACTGAAAAAAATGATCAGGTGATAGATGCCGTAAACCGATAATGATGAAAACAGCGCGCTCATTGCGTTCAAAGTCCACGCTATCCTGTGAACGTCATCGCCCGCAAGCATTGTAAACATTCTGCCTACCAGCAATGACAATGGTGTTCCAGGAGTATGAGGAACCTGCAACTTGTACGCCGAAGCGATAAACTCCGAGCAGTCCCATAAGCTCGCGGTTGGCTCGAGCGTGAGCATGTACGTCAACAGAGAAATGAAGAAAACCGCGACCCCGCACAGGTGTTTGCGCGTGTTAACTTTTAAACGCGTCCCCTTAATTGTGGGGATGCCGATGATTCCCGCTACCGGCAGCAGAAAGGCGGTGAGCAGCCAGGACTGGGGGCCGCGCACCAGTATTTCTTTGATGAACTCGGCCTTCTCATTCGTGATCATGAGCACGCCGCGGATGCCG
>JANNPM010000188.1:0-5739 GCA_031400145.1 Chryseolinea sp.
AGTTGTTCCGATATTCTCCGCACTTGAAATTACCTGCTTTACCAGCTCTTCCGTCTCTTGCCGGGGGATCAATACGGAGGGATTAACAAAGAATTTTCGTCCGCAGAAATCCGCCTCATTAATAACGTATTGGACGGGTTCAAGGTCATTAATGCGCGCTATGATCTCGCCAATTTGCCCCACATTATACTTCTCAGCCGCAATCATCCTTTCGGCCATAATATCTGTCCTGCTGATTGAGAATTGGTGCGCAAGTACCATGTACACTATCGCATGAATCTCGTCCTCGCTTTCTGGAATCGTTATCCGCCTTACCATTTCCTGAAACAGCGCTTTGGAATTCATCATAGCTTGGCAATCTTTGCAAGTATAGTCAATGACAAAACACGATCACCGGCAGGATGAAGTTTTTATGCGCCGCGCCCTGGAGCTTGCAGGTTATGGAAGCGGATGTGTCAGTCCCAATCCGCTAGTGGGTTGTGTAATCGTTCGGGAAGACATCATTATCGGCGAGGGCTGGCACCGTAAGTACGGAGAATCCCATGCGGAGGTTAATGCGGTGAACAGCATTTCAGACAAGAGCCTGCTTCGTGAAAGTACGGTGTATGTAAATCTGGAGCCGTGCGCACACTTTGGAAAGACACCGCCGTGCGCAGACATGTTGGTCGGGAACAAGGTAATGCGCGTGGTGATCAGTAACCGGGACACTAATCCTCTGGTGTCCGGCCAGGGAATACGGAAACTGAAGGATGCTGGCATCTCTGTCACGACAGCGATACTGGAACAAGAGGGTCTGGATCTTAACAAGCGGTTTTTTACCATGATTAAAAAAAAACGTCCGTACATCATCCTCAAATGGGCTCAAACGACCGACGGATTCATGGCCAGAGAGAACGATGATGCACAGTGGATCAGTAATGAATATTCGAGGCAACTGACACACAAATGGAGAACAGAGGAGGATTCTATCCTGGTTGGCACGGCAACTGCTGAAAGGGACAACCCACAACTTACTGTTCGAAGCTGGACGGGAAGAAATCCAGTGAGAATTGTCATCGACAGGATGATGAAGCTGGATGCTTCACTGCACCTCTTCGATCGCCAGACCACAACAATAAGGTACAATACAGTTCAGAATACTAAGGAACCAAACCTGCTATCCATAAAGCTGGATGATAAAAACTTCCTGGAGAATATGCTTCGCGACATCTATGAAAGAAAAATACAGTCGATATTTGTGGAGGGCGGGCCGAACACGTTAGGTCAGTTTATCAAACATAATCTATGGGATGAGGCACGGATATTTCAATCGCCTCAGCGTTTTGGTAAGGGGATATTTGCGCCTGTTGTGAAAGGAAATGGTAGTAATGTTAGTACAGAGTATATTTTCGACGATAGCTTAACGCTCGTTTATAATAAATCAGCAGGCATTCTATAGGAGGACGGAACTTAGGGACTTATGGCTGAAGAACTGATCATCTCCAAATCGAGCGATAAGAAAGAAAAATACGCTACGCTACTTCCCCAGCTGCAGGAGTTGTTGCGCGATGAGCCTGACCTTATTGCTAATTTGTCAAATATCAGTGCCGCATTGAAACAAACAATGAATTTCTTTTGGGTTGGGTTTTACATTGTGAAAGGAGATCAGTTGGTATTAGGTCCATTCCAGGGACCTATTGCATGTACCCGAATCGGTTTTGGCAAGGGGGTGTGTGGCACTTCATGGAAGGAAAAGCGCACCATTGTTGTACCTGATGTTGTGGAATTTCCAGGACACATTGCCTGCAGCAGCGCGGCACAATCGGAAATTGTCTTGCCAGCCCTGGTGAACAATGAAGTAAAACTTGTCTTGGATGTTGACAGCGATGCTTTAAACGATTTTGATGAAACTGATGAACACGCGCTGGCCGAGGTTATGCGTCTGGTGGAAAAACTTTTCGGTACTGCATGAAGGATAACTCAATTTGATGACCAGGGCATACCGCATTGCATGCTATGAGAAAAGAAAGCAGCAATTCAGCACTACACTATCCGCTAAAAAGATCGACATCAACAGGATATCGAATCTCAGATTGCTGGCCGCTGCGCTTCTCCTGATCGCGATATATTTCGGGTTCACATACACAGCAATATTTTATGCCACCATTCCATTTCTGATTGCCTTTGTTCTGCTCGTTCAATCACATTCCCGGCTCTTCGCGGAAAAAATCCATCTTGAGAACCTCATCAGGATAAATACTTCAGAGGTCGCGGCGCTGCAAGGTGACTTCGCCGCCTTCAATGCGGGAAAAGAGTTTATCGATCCGCATCACCCTTATACATACGACCTCGACATTTTCGGAGAGGGCTCATTGTTCCAGTGTATCAATCGCTGCAATACCATCGACGGAAAGAGATCATTGGCAACAATACTTTCATATCACCTTCCAAACTCGGAAGCAATACTGGCAAATCAGGAGGCCATCCGGGAGCTTACCGAGAAAACTGACTTTCGCCAGGATCTCCAGGCCTCCGGAATGGAAATTGATGAGCTGGCCAATGACCGGCAGGAGCTGTCAGCATGGCTAAAGGTTCCGGCATTTATTTATGGTAGTCGGCTTAATGATATCTTGCTCCGGGTACTCCCTGCGCTCACTGTTATTTCTCTACTCGGTTGGATATTTTTTGATCTTACAAAAATTGTTTTCATCCTGTTTGTATTGGTGCAGTGGACAATAGTGGGCATCTACCACCAGCGCATCAGTGCTTTCCATGAATTCATCAGCCGCAAAAAAGGGATACTTCAAAAATATGCGCATATACTCAAAGCGATGCAGCCGGAAGATTTTGAATCACCTCGCTTAAAGAAACTGAAAGCGGCGGCAGCTAACGCAGACGTGAAGATAGGTGCGCTGGCCTCACTTGTAAGTGCATTGAACGCGCGGCTGAACCCTATGACATCGATGGTGGTCAACAGTGTCTTATTGTATGACATGCAATGCGTTTACAGGTTGGAGAGATGGAAACAAGAGAATTCAGACAATCTGCATAATTGGTTGGACGCTATCTGTGAAGCGGAGGTACTGGCGAGTCTTTCCACTTTTGCCTTCAATAATCCTGATTTCATTTATCCCCTTATCTACCCTGAGCTAACAATTGAAGCGGAAGGGCTGGGGCATCCGTTGCTTGCTTCGGAAAGGTGTATTACCAATAACATCTCGATGGGTAAGGAGAATTCTATCCTGATCGTTACGGGAGCCAACATGGCAGGCAAAAGTACCTTTCTGAGGACAATGGGTGTTAACCTTGTATTGGCGCAGGCGGGAAGTCCCGTGTTTGCCAGAACATATAAGTGTCCCGTCATCCCTATTCGCTCCGGCATGCGTACAGCCGACTCGTTGAAGGACCATGAATCCTATTTTTATGCGGAGCTTCATCGCCTCAAGTCGATCATGGACGAACTCAGGGATGGGAAACCGTTATTCATTCTACTGGATGAAATTTTGAAAGGAACTAATTCAGGTGATAAGCAACGCGGCTCCATTGCCCTTGTCCGCCAGCTGCTGGTCAATCCATGCCTTGCACTTGTTGCCACGCATGACCTCGCGCTTGGGGATCTGGAAAAAGAATTTCCTCTGCAGGTACGAAATTTTTGCTTCGAAGCAACCATTGAAAACAATCAGCTTACCTTCGATTACACTTTGAAGCCCGGCCTGGCGCAAACTATGAATGCCACATTCCTGATGAAAAAGATGGGGATCATCCCGGAGTGAGTTTCAATTTGAAATGCGTATCAATTTGCAGTGTTAGCCCATAAAACGCAAAAGATGTATGTCCACATACTGCGTGGCTTAAACCGCCAAAAAATCCGATGAAAATTAAGGTTAGAGTTGGCAGAGTTTGCTATATTTAGCCGAAGTATAAATACTAGCAAAATGTTTTGTCATTTTGCTTAAGTTTCGTTTGAATTTTGCTCGGAATATGCGTTACATCAAACGCTATTTTGGGATCAAACGTGAAGAATTTATGTATGTGGATTTGGAAAATAAATCAACAAAAATTTCAAAGTTCCAATGTCCTTCCTAACCCGTTTTATTAGATTATTCAAGAGAAGTGAAAGTTTCCCGCTGACAGTTATTTTCACGGAAGAGCCGGGCATGGGCTTTATTGCTCATTTTGATCAATTTCCCGAAACGTACTCGCAAGGAAACGACAAGAAGGAAGCACTTCACAACTTAACAATGACGCTCAAAGCCGTTTTAGAGCTTGAAATCGACGAATTCAAGAAAAACTCAGTCAAAGAGAATTCCGAAAAAAGTAGGAGAGAGTCCGTGATTGTCGAAATGGCTATTTAAAAGATGGCAACGGAATATTTAGCCTGCCACATCCCGTCGCAATCAGTTGAGGGAATAGTTTTTGATAACGTGCTAAATTGAAACTTCCACCTGTTTTCGGATTATACAATCTTACAAGGTTCGTTGTAACTGACTGTAATATTTCACAGCCACATTTTACTGCATAATTTGCGAAATCGGCTGAACTCATTTTTAAGCATTAATGGTACTGCTAAATTCCGGTTTAGGGACCAGTATTAAAATTTGAGAACTCTCAAGAGTGCTCGTTAGCGCTTACATTTTTCCTACTATTTTTTCAAACGGTCAAAAAGGATTAAATTGTTTTGTACTAACGATCATCCACCTCCCTTAACAACCTGCATCATGCAAAGCCGAAAAGATTGGCTCAGAGCGGCAATGACGCTTACCGCGGGCGACATTATTAGCAAACCAGAGCTCATCGCAATAAGCGAAAATTTCAGATGGGCATTCCGGCACAGGTTCTCACAAAACTTGAGAACTGAGGCATAGGCATTAGAGTTTGGGACTACAAAGAAAAACAGTGGTATCGCGTAAGTATTGGCACGATCGAAGAGATGAAGACATTTACCAAGGCTTTTGACGAAGCGGTGAGTTAGCTGCAACCGCCAAGCGCGACAAGCCGCAAGCCACACACTTCAAGCTGCAAGTCCGTGTGCAGTGCGACACGTGATGCAATATGTTCAATGGCTTTTTAGCTATTGGAGGAAGAGTAACTATATGATGCGCTGGCTTGAAGCTTGCAGCTTAAAGCTTGAAGCTTTACACAGTTCGCTCAAACAAGCAACTGCATAGTCAACTTCATCCCGCGTATTGTATTTGCTGAACGAAAAGCGAACGGCCCCGCGCTTTGACCCTGGATAAAGCGCTCCCAACACGTGTGAGCCTGCGGCGGCGCCACTGGAACACGCGCTGCCGCCCGAAACCGATACGCCTTTAAGATCGAGGTTGAAGAGAACCATATCATTTTCGTCGGACTCCGGCAGACAGACATTCAGCACTGTGTAAAGACTCTTGTCAGGATTGGCGGAGTCACCATGAAAATCAACGCCCGGAATGTGCTCGCGTAACCGTCCGATCATATACGCCTTTAGTCCCTGAATGTGGTCGCGATGCGCGTCCATGTCACGATAGGCGATCTCCATCGCCTTTGCGAGCCCAATGATCCCATAAACATTCTCAGTGCCCCCACGCATGTTTCTTTCCTGCGCAAAAAAAAGAAAAGCGTCGGCAATGAGTGATAGTGATTATGATATTATTATGCTGCTCAATAAAGAATTGTCGCTGGAGCTTCCGGTTAACATTTCATTTACTGAACTCAAAGAACAACTTACCCAACACATCAATCATCTCATCAATACCGATTTTGAAAAACTTTTATTCTATC
>JANNPM010000209.1:0-3623 GCA_031400145.1 Chryseolinea sp.
GGCAGGATAATATAAAAATATGGGGTAGTTGCTTGAGGTAATATTGTTTAACTGGACGAACGCCGAAAAGCTTTGTGAGAATAAATACTCCGCTTTGAAGTTGAGATCAAACGCCGCCTCGAGCTTTATGGTCTTATCGGAAACCGGGTCGAGCGCTTTCATTCCTCCCTGCGCAATTATAGCGGCACTCAAGAGTATCTTATCGTATGCATTATAAGAACCGTTTACTGATAGTTTGTAAAGGGGACGATGCCAGGCTTCGGATATGCTGCTTGTTGAATAGTTGTAGAAATCACCGCGAACCATGAATTTAGCGACCTCCGATTGCGCGTAACTTAGTGCGGCATAAAAGTTAGCCCGGCGCGTTCCCGCACCCTGATCGTAAACGGCCGTGAACTTTGCCTGATCATCTGCGGCATTAATAAAGAAATACTGATTCTTAAGGTTAGCCAAAGAAAGTCCCGTATGAGCCGCTACCTTGTTGCCTAATTTTGCATTTATCCCGACCGTGAAGTCCAATACCTTATTGGTGTGAAAAATCGGGATGTTTGGCTCCAACCAGAGATTCTCATAGGAGAGGGACCGAAGAGAAACCTTTTCAACTCCCCCATTTAGCAATGCAACAGCATCAACTGATGGGCTCAACGGATACGTAGCCTGAACGTCCGGGTAGATGTGCGTGCTCTTTGAATCGATGCTGTCATTTTCAAACGCGACAATAAAGCCTGCTTTGATCTTAAGGTCTTCAAAGAGGACAAACTCGTAAGACGGCGCGACGACGAAAAGATTACGTGCTTCTGCATCCGTCAAAGCATCTTTTCTGTTAATGATGGTGTAGTCGGCCTTCAGATTAATGCGTGAATCTTCATCCAGTTCGTAGGCCGATTTGAATGCGAAACCAATCTCCGTCTCCTTTGCTTTATATCTATCACTAGTGTTGCTGAACGCCGCTCCGAGCTTGTATGAGAAGTCGGAATTCTTCGAATTAGAAAGGTCGCCGGAAAACCTGAACATGTTAAAGGTTTGCCTGATTGATTTGGGATCCACCGATAACCCTTCAGGATAACCATAGAAATGCGTGGTCCTGTTTTCAACGCCTACGTTACCCGAAAGCGCTATAAATTCATTGAAGGTTTTTCCGAATACCGAAAGGCCCGATGATCCGCTACCGGAGTTCTGTCCATCGCGCGGTCCCTTGTCAGAACTATTGTGGTAACCCTGCACACCCAGCAGTTTATTTTTGTCACGCGTGGTGTTAAAATATCCTTCCAGCAGTGGTGAGATGTAATTGCCAAAACCGGCACGCAGATAACCGCCGTAAACGCTGGACTGTCCCTCCTGCTTTAACTTCAGTGGGCGCACCTGCATATTAATTGGTGGGGCCTGAAAATTAAACGTTTTGAATTCATAAGTAATAGGCTGATTAATCGGCTCAGAAGATCTTGGTGGAATTTTATCAAAGTTCCTGTTTGCTTCAGGCAGAACGATCTGGCGCTCCTTGACAATTTCTATCTCTACGTCCTGAATTTCTCCATCGCCTTCCCAATCCTTCTCCTTTGGATCTTGTGCTCTAACCCCAACGACAGCAAGAAATATGACGAAGATCGAAAGCCACAGCGCAGTTCCAAGCCTAAAGCTGATAGCTCGAAGCTTCAAGCGGTGCATGCACACAAAGTGATTGGCGCGTCGTGGTTCTATTGCTAAAAGCACCTCCGTTGAGCAAGAGGAAAAAAAGGACTGAAATTTCTCTATTGGTATAATGTTCATCACAAAAAATCATTAGCGATTTAATTCCAGTGTGTCTGCCGCTTCTTCCTCATTTTGCTTCGATGCCTGACTCGTATCGATGTCTGCAAGCCTCTTGCGGGCTTCATCTTTCACGGCGGGCTGAGGAAAATGATCAATTAAGGACTTGAGAGTTTCCTTAGCCTGGAATAGGTTCTCCATGGCTATGAAATTATCTGCAAGCAATAAATAAGACTTTCCAATCCAGTCTTCGTAAGAAGCGAAATCATTGTTAAGGCTTACCAACGTTTCATAGCACTGCTTGTAATCCTTCTGTTGGTAAAACACTTGTGCCAGGAGATATTTTGCTTCAGCCCCATACTCGTCGCGGGCGGCGTTAAGCGTGTTAAGAAATTCGTCTTTTGCAGTTTCAACTTCGCCGCGGCCCATGGCCGTTTTGCCAAGATATAGCGATGCCTTGTTTTGGGCGCCAGCGTTGACGTTGCCGTTTGTAAGGATCAGCCTTGCATAAACATCTGTAGAGTCATACTGCTTTAACTCGAAAAAAGATTCCATCAACCCTGACCAGGCCGTGTATTGATCTTTTTTGTTAGTGGCCAGCGTACCAAACGATCTGAACGACGTGACGGCATTGTCATACTTGCCTTGCTTGAATTCTATTTCAGCGATGCGGGCAAGTGCCTTCGCTGCGTAGGCAAAGGACTTGTCTGTAACCAGCGCCTGATATATTGGCAATGACTTATCCGGTTCCCGAAGCCTGTAATAGGATTCAGCAACATAATATTCCGCTTCAGCGCGTTTGGTTGTTTGCGGATAAGCGGTAAGAAATGCCTTAAGACTCGAAATTGCCTTTTGATATTGCTGATCAAAGTACAGGTTCTTTGCCGTTTCATATTCGACGCTTTCCAGACCCTTGTTATCGGGGTTGGCGGTCTTGAATTGCGAAAGGTGCTTATCGAATTCGGCTGAGCGGCCAGCAAGATTTAATGCCTCTTGCAACGGAAGCAACAGTTCTTCGGCAGCCGGATGATCTGGAAACTGTTGAATGACAGCGGAATAGTCGGAGATCGTCCTGTCGTATTGCTTAAGATTAAAGAAAGATGCTCCGCGCCGCATCAAGGCATAAGGAACAAATCGAGAGTTATTTCCATTCTGTATCAATTGGGTCAGGCCGTCTATGGCCGCCTGATAGTTTCCTTGCTCAATTTCAAACTGCGCTTGTTGAAATAGGGCTTCATCGCGGTATTGCGATTTCGGATAACCGCGTGCCAGGTCTGTAAACATGCGCTTCGATTCGGAGTACTTCCGCTGAATGCCATAGATCACACCCGATTGAAGCAATACGTAATCATTATCTGCAGAGCCCAGAGTTCGTGCACGATTGTAGCTCGCTAATGCCTCCTCATACTGCTTTTTTGCATAGTGGCAATCCCCGAGGCGGATGAGTCCGTCGGCATAATTCGGTGTGCCCTTCGTACCTTTATTGACAAACTCCCTGAAATTGAAAAGAGCTTTGTCGTAATCTTTCAAATTGAAGAACGCATAACCCAGTCCATATCTCGTGTTCAAGAGCATCTGCACATCTGCAGTGGTACCAAGGTTTATAACGCGCTGGTAATTTGTGGCCGCTTCGTTGTAGCGCTTCCCAATCGAATAGGCTTCGCCATTCCAATAACTCGCCAACGCCACATACAGCTTGTCGTTAGGGTACTCCAGCGACTTGTTGAAATATTCAACAGCCTGTTCATACTCATTTCGGTTGAAATGATCGGATCCTTTCAGAAAGGTAGCCTTCTGATAAGCCTGATCGATGTATTGGTTACGCTTTGACAATGCATCGATCAGGCTTATCAGAAGGCTACCTTTCTGAAAGGATC
>JANNPM010000252.1:0-9356 GCA_031400145.1 Chryseolinea sp.
GAAAACCCTCAAGTATATCCAACGCTTCCCTGTGAAATCTTCCCATTACCATGTGTGCGTATTCAATGCCGCCTGAATTCTTGACATAGGCAATAACCTCTTTAACCTTCCTTGGCTTTTCACTTTCATTCTTGATAATGCTGATGATCTTTCGTTTTTCGAGCCATGTTGACCTGGAAAGCGCATAGATCAACGGAAGGGTCATCTTCTTTTCCTTGATGTCGATGCCGACAGGTTTACCAATTTCATCATCGCCATAATCAAAGAGGTCATCCTTGATTTGAAAAGCCATACCCGCCTTCTCTCCGAATAATTTCATTCTATCAACCTCCTCCTTGGATGCGCCGACAGAGCATGCTCCCATCCCGCAACATGACGCGATGAGTGAGGCAGTTTTTTGACGGATGATCTCGTAGTATATGTCTTCCGTGATGTCAAGGTGCCGTGCTTTTCCCATCTGTAAAAGCTCCCCTTCTATCATTACCTTAACAGCTTCGGTTCCGATACTCAAAAGGTCGAAGTCTTTGTTTTCCACCGACAGCAAAAGTCCCCGTGATAAAAGAAAATCACCAACCAGCACGGCGATCTTATTTTTCCAAAGCGCATTCACAGAAAAAAAACCGCGCCGATAGTTTGCCTCATCTACAACGTCGTCGTGTACCAATGTGGCAGTATGGAGAAGTTCTATCAGGGAGGCGCCACGAAATGTTGATTCATTAATCTTGCCACACAATCCTGCACTCAAAAATACAAACATCGGACGCATCTGCTTCCCTTTCCGTTTAACGATATAGCCCATGATCTTGTCCAGCAACAACACGCGGGTCTTCATGGACACCCTGAACTTTCGTTCAAAATCCTCCATCTCTTGGGCAATGGGGGCTTTGATATCTTCCAGGAGTAAAGGCATGCGGGGCAATATTACGCATTGATTTGAAAGTGTTGAAGTTCTTTTGGAGTTTTAGTGACGGTCGTTTAGGGCGGTCGCGGCGTTTGCGTGTTGCGCCATCTGAAAAGAGCTACGAGCTTCAAGCTGTTTGTGCTAACTTGGCAATTTCATCTGTAATGCGCAGACGAGGCAGAAGCACACACGGACTTTTAGCTTGCAGATTGACGCTTGCACCCTTTTCCATTAGTTTTGCCATATTGCCAGTTAACCCGGTGACCGATCACGCTTCCCCATGGCCAAAAGAAAAGTAATTCCTGAGACGAATGTGCTGTCGCCAGCAGTCATTCTCGAACTGATTTCTTATAACCGCGAAAAATTTTCAAAGCATGAGGGCATGGATGTAGAGGCGTTGCTTGCTAAACTAGCGCCGGACCAGGTCAACTGGCTTAACCTTGATGGGCTGAACAATCAGGATATCATCGAAAAAGTTCAGGCACATTTTTGTCTGCATTCCTTGCTGATCGACGATGTTCTTGCCGATCAACGCCCCAAGGCTGAAGAATATGAAGGCTACCTATTCTTTACGATGAAAATGCTTTACAGGATCGAGGGAATGAAAATTGACTACGAGCAGATCAGCTTCGTTCTGGGCCCGAATTATTTACTAACGTTTCAGGAAAAGGACGGTGACCTTTTTGATGGTTTTCGCGACAGGATCCGGCTGGATTTGGGAAAGGTCAGAAAAAAGAAGGTTGATTATCTTCTTTACAGGCTGATTGATATCATCGTCGACAGCTACTACACAGTTCTTGACAGAGTAGGAGATTTCATTGATGAGATTGAGGAAAATGCTTACGAAAATCCTTCTAATGAAACCTTTACACAGATCCAGGCACTCAAGAAAGAACTGATTTTTCTGCGCAAGGCACTTTATCCGCTGCGCGAAGCCGTTGGGAAAATAGCGAAAGGGGAGTCGGATTTCATCTCAGAGGAAGGCATTCATTATTTCGCCGACATCTATGATCACGTTGCTCACCTGATAGATTCCCTTGACACATACAAAGATCTCACCTCAGGACTGCTTGACATCCACATCAACGCGATGAACACGAAAATGAACGAGGTCATGAAGGTTCTTGCTGTGATCTCAACGATCTTTATGCCGCTGACTTTTATCGTTGGCATCTACGGTATGAACTTCGAATTCATGCCGGAGTTGAGTTGGCGATATGGGTATTTTGGCGTGTTGGGCCTTATGACCCTGGTGCTGATCGGAATGTTGTATTTCTTTAAGCGCAAGAAGTGGTTTTAATCTATACCCACTTCAATTTCAAGGGCTGCTTCTACAAGCTCAGGGAGTGTTTTATTCAATTTCAGGATCTTAAATCTATAGTTGAATAGCTTGAAAGTATCACCTTCCTTCAACGACGGTTTATTATAGGTCAACAGGCCAGAGAGCGTCTCATATTCTTCAGATTCAGGAAATGGCATGTCGACAAATTTGTTTACGTCGTGAATGGAAGACTGCGCAACAATTTGATAAACCTGTTTATCCAGTAATGTCACGATCTGCTGTTCATGATCGTGTTCATCCTGTATCTCGCCCACCAGCTCTTCGAGGATATCTTCCAACGTTACAATTCCGATAGTGCCGCCAAACTCACTGACAACAATCGCCATCTGGGTTTTTCTGCGCTGAAACTCACGCAATAACACGTCAATGGGTTTAGATTCCGGAATGAAATGAGAAGGTCGCATCACTTCCTTAAGTCCCTTGTCATTCTTCTGCACATATGCAGCAATTATATCCTTGGCGTGAACGATGCCGATGATGTCATCAAGTGAATTTTCAAATACCGGATAGCGCGAATAGCCTTCTTTCAGCACCACGTCCATTGTTTCCTCTATGGACAAAGTAGCACGAAGCCCACTGATCTTTACACGCGGAACCATCACCTGTCGAACGATGCGATCATCGAACTCAAATACATTCTGTATCAGCTCGCGTTCATTCGGTTCGATGGCCCCGCCTTCCTCGCTTTCGGCAATGATCAGCTTCAACTCATCCTCAGAGTGTATCTCCTGTTCCGAAATAGGCTTCACACCGAAGACCTTCAGCACCAGGTTTGCGAGGCCGTTAAGCAACCAGATAAAGGGACGGAACGTGTAATAAAAAATACGCAATGTTACAGACAGGGCGAGCGTTGTGGCCGTGGGATAGCGGATTGCAAGTGACTTGGGAGCAAGCTCGCCAAAGACAATGTGCAGGACGGTAAGAAAGGCAAATGCGAGCGGCAGCGCTATGCTGTGCGCCATCGTTTCGCTCATCGGGAAGCCGATACCGTGAATGGCGCGCAAGATTATCCTGGACATTACGTCTTCGCCGACCCAGCCAAGTCCAAGACTGGCAAGCGTTATACCCAGCTGCGTAGCAGCCAGGTAGCCGTCAAGATTATTGATGATGTTCTGTGCAGCACGTTTGGAGAAGTTCCCCTTCTCCAGCGCAATCTGCGAAGACCTTACCTTTACGATGGCAAATTCCGCGGCTACAAAAAAACCATTCAGCGCTACCAGAAAGAAGGTCAGAATAACATCGAAGGTCATATCGGATTTACCAAATACAAAAATAGCAAGAAAAGTGAGGACCGTTTATGTGCCTGCGCGTAATATGGCGGATAGTGGCATCAATGGTCGGATTACAGACATCTTAAGATGCCCGGAACAAGATGACTCGTGAGTGGTCAATGGCTTTACAATTTTTTCTCCAGTGCAGTGATTTTCTCTTCTGCATCTTCGTTGCCCAGCGACTGGGCTTTCTTGTAAAGTTCTACCGCCTCGCGCAGTGTTTCCCTTTTCTTTCGGGGCGCAAGTTTAGTTCGGGAGGCTGCCAGTTCAACGGCCTGGCCGCGCGCGTAATACGCGTCGGCTTCCGTCATCTTGCTCTGAATCATCAATTCTTGAACACGCGCCTCAATCAGGGCAAGTTCCTGGGATTTGGCTTCAATTTCAGTGGATTTGTCAGCCAGCTCTGCCTCCTGCATTCCAACAGTGGTTATCAGATTCTGATTCTCATTTCTGAATTTATCCACCTGCTCCTGCAATGAGCTTATTTCTTTGGTCTTGGATTCAAGATCCGCCTTAAGTCTGAATATCGTTTTGGAAAAAGCATCCGAACCTGATTTGGAGGTTCTCAACGACTTTTCAAGACCGTCAATTTTTTTTTTAGTGTCCTTGATGTATGCGTTGATGTCTCTCATACGGGTCGAGTAGTCGCCGTACGTCGTGCCTTCCTTCATATTGACACGGAGTATCTGGCGGCTTGCATCGATGGAGTCCATCATGGTACCAACCTCCGTCAACGTTTGCGCCATTGCCTGGCTTGTCTCAAGCTCCACGCGCAACGAGTCAACCTGTGACTGTAACATTTCCTTTTCCTTTGTGCCGCAAGCAGCCAGCATGATAACGGATAATGCGAAAAATAACGCTTTTAACATAAGAGGCGGATTTAGGGTTACTGACGCAAAAATACAGTTGTTTTGATTCTAAGGGGGACTGGCCTGACAAATTATTTCAATTCTCCAGACAGGCTGTCGATAATGGCGTTAATGTGACCTGGTATCAAATCAACATTAATTGCAATTCTTTTTGGGTTTCTGGAAACCAGCGTAGATTTGCGAACTTTAGAGAATTCGAGTACGCATGCCTAAGCAGACTTCATCAAACACGCGGATAGCGGATTTGGGAAAACCCCGGATTGTGATTATAGGAGGTGGTTTCGGAGGACTGGAAACAGCAAAAGGCTTACGGAATGTGGAAGCTCAAACCGTTCTGATCGATAAATACAATCACCACTGCTTTCAACCATTATTGTATCAAGTGGCCACGTCGGCACTGGAAACGAGCACGATCGTCTTTCCGTTCCGCAAACATTTTAACAAGGACGATAATTTCTTCTTCCGTCTTGGAGAGGTGTTGCAGGTAAAGCCTGAACAGAATTGCATTGAGACATCCATCGGAAGCGTTGAATACGATTATCTCGTGATTGCCAACGGTGCGGGAACGAATTTTTTTGGGATGAAGGATGTGGAGGATAACGCCTATCCGATGAAGACCATCATTGACTCAATTAAACTACGCAATGTAATCATCCGGAACTTTGAAGCCGCACTTCTCACGGAAGATACTGCCCTCGCTAACAGCCTGATGGATTTTGTTATCGACGGAGGCGGACCCACCGGAGTTGAGCTGGCCGGCGCTCTGTCTGAATTAAAGCATCACGTCTTCCCTAAAGACTACAAGGAACTGGAGCTCGACAACATGGATATTCATCTTATCGAAGCGACGGGACGGTTGCTGAATGGTATGTCGGAGGAAGCAGCGGTCAAGGCACTCGAATATCTAAGGGATATGGGCGTACATGTACATTTGAACGCCGCTGTCAAGTCTTACGACGGCAATGTGATTTCGCTTAGCACTGGCGAAACACTGTTGTCACGCACAATGATCTGGGCAGCAGGCGTAACCGCGCAGCCCCTGGGCGGATTGGCGGCTGAGCTTTTCGGACGGGGGAAAAGATTGAAAGTTGATGCCTACAACAGGGTTCCTGGTTATGATAATATTTTTGCTGTCGGCGATGCGGCAATTATGGACGGTGATCCGGTTTTTCCCAACGGCCATCCACAAATGGCGCAGCCAGCAATGCAGCAGGGCAGGCTGGTGGCGCGTAACATTGGCAGGTTAATAAGTCAGCAGCCCATGAAGCCTTTTTTGTATAATGATCGCGGATCTATGGCTACAATTGGGCGCAACCGCGCTGTTGCTGACCTGAAAAGCTTTAAATTCCAGGGTTTTTTTGCGTGGCTCATCTGGATGTTCATCCAC
This sequence comes from Chryseolinea sp., assembly GCA_031400145.1. Taxonomy (GTDB): domain Bacteria; phylum Bacteroidota; class Bacteroidia; order Cytophagales; family Cyclobacteriaceae; genus Chryseolinea. Next base: position 5,771 of record JANNPM010000252.1, read on the forward strand.
CTGATATCGTTGATAGGATTTAAGAATAAATTCTTTGTGCTGCTGAGCTGGCTGTGGAGTTACTTTTCATATGATAAGAGTAACAGGTTGATCATAGCCCGTCCTCAGGATGGCGTTAACTAATGACTGCTACCAGCGATAAGCACCTTAGTCCCCTCTCAGCTGCCGGCGTACTGATTTCACTTGGCATAATTTATGGCGACATCGGGACGTCGCCGATCTATACGTTCCGGTTCATCGTCGGCCAGCACCCCATCAGCGAGGAACTCATCTTTGGAGGACTCTCTTGCGTGGTATGGACGCTCACGATGATTTCCACTGTCAAATACATTTACCTGGCCCTCAGCGCGGACAACCGTGGTGAAGGAGGAATATTTGCGCTCTACGCCCTCGTAAGACGTTACAAGGCGGGCTGGGTTATCTATCCTGCCATCATTGGATGCGCCACCCTGATTTCTGATGGAATTATTACGCCTGCGATGAGCGTGACCTCTGCAGTGGAGGGTCTAAAGGCGTTGAACCCTACTATATCGCATACCACCATAATTTCAATCGTCGTTGTGATCCTGGTAGGGTTATTTGTCTTCCAGCAATTTGGAAGCGGCGTGGTGGGGCGCACTTTTGGGCCGGTTATGCTTGTCTGGTTCAGTTTCATCGCGGTTATCGGCCTGATGCATCTCGTCGAAAGCCCGGAAGTCCTTAAATCCCTTAACCCTGTCTATGCCTACAACCTTCTCGTTAAGTATCCCAAAGGATTTTGGATACTAGCTGCGGTATTTTTGTGCACCACGGGGGCGGGAGCCATGTACTCCGACCTTGGCCATTGTGGCAAGGAGAACATCCGGGTGGGATGGGTTTTTGTTAAAATATCCTTGATCCTAAGCTATATGGGCCAGGGCGCCTGGCTGCTGGAACATCGGGGTCAGACGCTTGGCGACAAAATCCCTTTTTATGAGATCATGCCCCAGAGCATCCTGATCTTTGGAATCCTGCTCGCCACGTTTTCCACAATTATCGCAAGCCAGGCCCTGATTTCCGGAACATTCACCCTGGTGAATGAAGCCATGAAACTGAAGCTGTGGCCGGCGACGCGCGTGCGATATCCAAGTCAGCTTAAAGGACAGATATACATCCCGGCCATCAACTGGATACTGATGGGAGGATGCATCCTGGTGGTGCTGATCTTCAAGGAATCGTCGCGTATGGTAGGAGCATACGGCCTTGCCATCACCTTCGACATGTTGATGACAACTTCGCTGCTCAGTTTTTACTTCTTTGTTTCGCGCAAACAGCCGCTGATGGCCATGTCAATCGCGATTGTCTTCTTCGCCATCGAAGGCTCTTTCCTCGTGTCCAACCTGAGCAAGTTCAGTCATGGCGGCTGGTTCAGTTTTACCATCGCATCGCTTTTCTTCCTGATGATGTTTGTGCTGCTTCGTGCGCGGTGGCTACGCGAAACGCATACCGAATTCGTGGATCTCAAACATTATGTAGGGATGATCCAGGATCTGCAGGCGGATACTACCGTGCCCAAGGAAGCCACCAACCTTGTTTATCTTGCCGTGGCCAACAGCAAGCGCTATATTGATTCAAATATCATCTATTCGATCTTCAAGAAACGTCCCAAGCGCGCAGATGTTTATTGGTTTCTGCACGTCGATACGATGGATACGCCTTATACCAGTAAGTACTCTGTCGATACCATCATTCCCAAGAAGTGCTTTTTCATCAGATTACGCCTTGGATTTAAGACTAACCACCGCCTAAATCTGTTGTTCAACAAGATCATTCATGAGATGGCTGATGCAGGCGAAATCGATTTGATCAGCCCCTACCCTTCCCTGCACAAGTACAGTATGATGGGTGATTTCAAGTTTGTCATCATTCATTCATGGGCGTCTTCTGACAGTGAGGTGTCATCTTTTGACCGCGTTATCATCCAGGGCTACCGGTTACTAAAGGCGCACAGCCTGTCAACCGAAGAGCTATATGGAATAGAGGCCGCTAATCTTGAAATTGAGAAGGTTCCCATTCAGGTGGGCCCTATGGCAAAGGTAAAGATCAAGCGTGACCGCGACTGAACCCAATTGCCTTGAATAAAACTCCCGCAAAATTTGACTAAGGTGTGCCTTTCTTCCTATTCCGAGTCTGATCATGAATGAACGCATCAGCGTCAGTACACGTTTCACCTTTCATAGATGTAATCCGGATCTATCTCATAGGTGTCATAGACAGTTAGTTCGTTCTGTTCGATAACGGTCTTAAGCTGCCGCGTATAAGCCCTCCTGCGTTCCGAAAAGTTCACAAGGTGCGGCAGTAAGTCAAAGGGATCAGCTTCGCCGGACCTCGCATTTCTTAATGCTTCATACGCCGGAGATGATGAAAGTATCTCAAAATAATTCACGATGGATTCTGACATATTGTTGTATGATTTAAGATAGATCGTTTTTCGCCCTCTCGCTTTTCGAGCGACGATCCGGGGTTCCTTGCTGTTGAAGGACCATACCCCGAACAAATTATTGCCCTGCAGAAAAAATCGCGACCGGCCCCATCCGCTTTCCACGGCAGCTTGTGCAATAACGATACTGGTGGGCAAGGTACCAATACGCGATAGCATGTCCTGAAGATCTTTTCCATTAAATTTTCTTTTCAGTGACAAGTAAAAGGCAGTGTCTTCATCACTCCATACATCTTCTTTCTTTAACAGTCTAAGCCTGACCTTTAACATGTCTGTTTCATGTTTGGCGACCAGTATCGCCGGAAGGACAGCCGAAATAAAACTGATCTTGGCTTCACGCACCGGTAGTTCGGCAAGTCCTGTTACCTGCGTGTAGAGTATGGGTACGACATAGCTGTTGTTTATCCTGACGATCTGCTTGGGCGAGGCGGCCTGAATAGTCTGCGTGCGTATCGCGTAGGTAAACTTCGTGAAATACAACCTGGCAATCACAAGAAGAAAGATACCGAGCATCAAGATAACATATGGGGCCAAACGCCCTAAGTTTGCTGGAATCAGTTCCTTAAATCGATGCATTATCCCTTTAAACATAAAGCAAGGTATTTCAAAGGCTGTAATTCCTTATTGTCTACGGTTTGTTCACCTTTAATGCCGCGCATCACGGTTCATCGCATGCGTTTCCATAGGTCTTCAGACGCGCCGGGCATCGAACGGAAATCCAATGAGATATTTTCGCAATGAATAATAATGCGCTGTAACCTTACGTTAAGTTACTCAGTTATGACAGAAATGAACCCGCAGTCTTGAGGAAAAAATTAAAAGTCATCGCATAGTGGTATCGGTACAACCGGTTGTCCTACCTTTAAACAACACAAAATTTATGAATACCCTTAATAAAACCCTCTGCGCTTTGACACTGTTTGTCTTATTCGCTCACTTTTCCCTCAATGCCCAGGAGATTAGCCGTGAGCTCCGTTCTTTCCGAAACATCGTCGCTTCACCCAAAATTAACCTGATACTTGAAAAAGGTGATCAGGAAAGTATCCGGCTTGTATACAACAACGTTTCGCCGGACAAGATCAATATCGAAGTTCAGGGCCACACGCTAAGGCTATACCTGGACAACGC
>JANNPM010000262.1:0-7803 GCA_031400145.1 Chryseolinea sp.
CCAAAGAACGCCGGCCCCTGCTGCGCGACCGCGCCTTCCGTGAGGAAATGCACCGCTACATCGGCGGCATCCTCAACGGGCGGGATTGTCCGGCCATCATCGTGGGCGGCGTGGAAGACCATGTGCATCTGCTCTGCGCGCTGTCGCGGACGTGCGCGAAAACGATGAAGAATCCGGTTACTGGACACTGGTATTACCTTTAGGGTCAAACCTTAGCGTGCCGGTATTAGAATTACCAACTGCCTTAACCGGTTTAGGTATACCGGAAATAGAAACACCCGCCTATCATGGAATCTCCGACTATGAAGAAATCGATAACTATAATGGCTTAAAAACCTTTATCCGCAATTCTACCTATAGTGCCGATGAATTACTCACATACGGTAAGGCTTATGTGAATGTTGACTTTTTTTCTCCATCACATTCTGGAGGCAGACTCAAGAAACGTACTCAATATGTCGGCTTGGGTACTGAGATCAGGAAAAGAAAATAAAGAATAATTCTGCAGGCGATGAAACCTTTCAGCCGTAGTATAAAAGAAGGACATAAGTTAATACTGGTAGCCTTGTTGATTACTACGGCTGTTAAAGTAAAGCGCGAAACACAAGTTCTTGAATCCCTAAAAAACGCGGGCTCGAAATTGCTGCTGCAAAACTTCTCGAAATCTAAAGGGTAAGTAGGATTTTATGAAACCTGTCGGGCGAAAAAACGAGATGCTGACTTGGCGAAAAATACATCATCCGGAGAGAAGTTCAGATGGAAGGGAAACAACGTCCTAATCTATAAGTGCAAGTAAGTAAGGTGATAGCTGGAGCTTTAACCGAGCACTTTTTAGACCTTTTAGATCACTATCCAAATTCTCAAGGATGACGAACAATATGCGCTTCAAATCATCAAATCCGTTTGGCTTCGTGAAAAAGTATGAAGCACCTAACTGGGATGCTAACACAATGTCTTTCGGGAGTGCCGACGTCGAATACATTATGACGGGAATGCTTTTAAAATGCCCGTCCGATTTTAACTTCCTTAGAAAATTCCAGCCATCCATCACCGGCATATTGACATCGAGGAAAATCACTTGTGGTAGTTCCGTAAGTTCAGCAAGTTTGTCGAGCGCCTCCTGGCCATTTTCAGAATAATGGGCGACTACTTTCGAGTTAATAGCTAAAATTGCTTCATCAAAAAGCTCGCGGTCATCCATATCATCATCGACTAATAAGACTACTTTATAAAGACGACTCATACTTCATTCGATTCATTTTCCCGAACGCGTTACATTGAATCATCTTGTGTAAAAAGTAATTTAGAAGGTAGGATCATTGAAAATGTGGCGCCATTGCCCGTTTCACTTTTTGCAGAAATAATCCCACCGTGTCGCTCGACAATCTTTTTACAAAGCGAAAGACCCAGCCCCGTTCCTTCAAATTTATCCTTTGAATTTAGCCTCCTAAATGTTATAAATATTTCTTCCGCAGAAGCTTGCTGAAAGCCAATACCATTGTCCTCAATCAGCACCTCTGTGTAAAGTCGACCTGGTGGCAAACCAATTTGCTCAACCTGATATTTTGTAACTGCTTTTGCTCTTATTTTGATCATTGAAGGAATTCCAACTTTCGAAAACTTCAAGGCATTGTTGATGAGATTGTAGAACAATTGGTAAAGAAGGAGTGGAATACCTAAAAGCTCGGGAAGTTCCTTGTAAAAAACGGTTGCTTTTTTTTGCTCCATTACAAGCTCTGAATCGTCTAATATTTCATCAATGATATTTTTTAAGCTTACCGATTGAACCTCTCCATCCAAAGCATCTACCGAGGCGTAGAGCAATACTCCATCGATCATGCTGGAAATTCTTGTTGATGCACTGTTTATCTTGTTTATAAATTCCTTTCCTTTGACAGGCAACAAGTCCCCGAATTCGCCGTCTAACCTGTTCAAGTATGTCTTAATTTTTCTGACAGGTTCTTTTAAATCATGGGAAGCCACGTGAGCGAATTGCTGCAGGTCTTCATTAGATCGGTGTAATTCCTGATTGATTTGCTTCAACTTTTTTTCAGAATTGACAATGTCGGTTACCTCTCTCGCCATTATGATCACACCCTTAATCTCATTCGGACCTCGAAGCGGTATATAATAGGTGTCTACATACCTGTCAGCACTTGCAACTGTCGGGCGCTTATCCAGATGAATAGTTTCGCCTTTAAGTGCACGAAGTATACTTGCGTGCTGCTCAGTGTTTTCCTCCCTTGGATTTATATCAAACAAATATTTCCCTTGCAATTCCCACCTTGAAAAACCCAGCATCTCTTCAGATCGCTTATTTACAGTCAGGAAATTTAGATTATTGTCGAGTACAACTATAAACTCAATCGAAGAGTCAATCAACTGTTGTAAAAACGATTGAGTATTTTCAAGATCTGCATTTTTTGCTTTCAGTTCTGTAGTGCGTTCCTGGACTTCTTTTTCCAGTTTTTCCGAAAATTCTTTTTGAATATGAACATCAGTCACCGCACCGATGTATTTCAATACTTGCCCTGATTCATTTTTTATTGGTTTCCCTACCGCATAGTGCCAGCGATACTCACCTACCTTATTCATCAACCGTACTTCATAACCGAATGATTCACCTCTTTCCGATGCTTTCCGCCAACCACTCATAACAGGTTCCGCATCCTCGGGATGAGTCATTATTTTCCATGCTTCCCGGATGTCTTTAACTCCAGAGTATTCCTCCCAATTTTTAGATGCAAACTCAAATTGTCCCTCCATATTCCGCATCCACACCATTTGCGGCAGGGCCTCTGCAAGAGTACGAAATCGCTCTTCACTTTCTCTGATACGCTCTTCTCCAATTTTTTGTTCGTGTATGTCCGTGTTGGTGCCAATCCATCGAACAATTTCTCCATCTTTATTCTTAACAGGAACGCAACGCGTTAAGAACCATCGATAGTCTCCATTTTTACCTCTTAGCGGAAATGTGAGTTCAAAAGGTACGGGTCGATACCACGCTTTCTTTACGTAGTTCACGACACTTTCGACATGGTCAGGATGATGGACCTTTCCCCATCCCCAGCCTTGCATTTCGTCAAATGTTGTTCCGGTGTAATCATACCATCGTTGGTTATACCAGTAAATCCAACCCTCACTGTCTGCCATCCAGGCAAGGTTTTGAATGCTATCGGCAAAACTTCGAAAGCGTTCTTCACTTTCCTTTAAAGCAAACTCTGACTTTCTACGTTCACTGATATCATTTACAACCACATAAAACCCCAGCACTTCATTTTCATTGCCAAAATGAGGAATGTAATCAGCCATTATGTAGCGCTCACCACCATCCTTATAAGGGGCCAGCGTCTCGAAATGAACTGCTTTACCGGCCAATACTTCGTCAATCCTTGAATGTAGCTTATTGAAGGCATTTTCTCCAAGCACCTCTCTCATTGTCTTGCCATGAATGTTGGTAGCCGCATGACCAAACCATTGCTCATACGCTTTGTTGTTGAAGCGATAACGACAGTCCTTGTCTACATATGAGATTAGCAAGGGTACAGCATCAGTAATAAGTTGAAGCCTTCTTTCACTTTCCTCAACCTTTTTGCGGGCTGCAATTTGCTGGGTTACTTCGAATGCGTGTATAAGAATCGCATGGGTTTTCCCTTCCTTGTTTTTAATGGGTTGGGCCACAAAGTTGTAATAGCCATGATATTGCTCAATATTATGCGAATTGATGAACACCGGAGAAAACTCGCTTGCGACATACTGCTCTCCTGTTTCGTAGACATTTGCAAGGAGTTCATGCATATATCGACCTTGTACTTCAGTAAAAACCTCTTTAGTCGAGCGCCCTATTAATTCATTTTCACGCCTGTTAAATAACCTTTGATAACGTTGGTTTGCTAAAACATATTTTTGCTCCACGCCCTCCAGTATTGCTATTGCGGCTGGAGCCTGCATAAAGAGATCTTGTAGCTTCTCTTCACTTTCTTGAATCTTTTTTCTAGCCAATACTTGTGGTGACACCTCTATCGATGTTGCCAATTGCCCTATTATTTCATTGGCTTCGTCTCTGAGAGGATCAATGATTGCAGTAAACCATTTTTGCGTCAGATTATCTCCGGATCCCAACTCAATTGGAATTTCCTCGATTACCAGTCTTTTGCCAGTTTCGAAAACCTGGTTGTGAAGTGGCTCAGCTGCAGTCCGTATCTCGGGCCTTGCTTCAAATAAAGGTTGACCAATCACATCGGCTTTTTCACACTGCCATATGTCGAGATTGTATTGGTTGATAAAGTCAATGATTAGGTCTTTGCCTCTAAGAACGGCTACTGCAAAAGGAACTTCATTGAAAATGTTATAAAAACCCTGTTCAGCTATTCTTCCTTCCAGGGCGTGAGCTTTATGCGATTTGCTGACTTCGTCATTTTTTTTCAATGCTACTTTTCGGCTTTGCGTTAGGGTGCAAAAAATACCTTCGACTTTTTCACTGTCTACGAATATTGGGCTACAAATAAAAAGCGAACTAACTTCTGCTTCAGGCCCGTTACTGCTCGCAAAAAACTGCCTGCTTTCAACAGATGTTGCCTTGCCGGATCTAATGACACTATCAAGCGAGGACTGTAAAACAAAAGCCTCAGATCGGACTTCTCTGGCGCCAGTTCCCAGCCAATCAGGATTAATACCTCCTGTTATCTGAGAGTAGGCATCGTTATAGATTATCACTAATTCTTCGCCCCAAAAAATGCAAATAGGTGTCAAGGCGTTTAAACACGTGCTGACCGTAGTTTTGAGGCTTTGATCCCAGGTTTCCGGATTCCCCAAAGGAGATAAAGTCCAATCTTTTGCGCGGACAAACTCGCCCATTTTTCCGCCCCCTCGAAGGAATGGTTGGGATACCACGCTACCTGACATTTCGGCCTCTCGCATATAAAAATTTCACCTTCTAAAATAGGTAAAATAGCCTATCCCCCCTGCTGCACAGTAACTAAATCTTCTAAATTAGCTTCACACTAGTGACTTGTTTATACGTTCTTTACCAAAATTATCATCCTGAAACATAATGCCGTTCTGAGAAACTATTATACGGTTACATGTTATTTTTATGGTATCGTTTTGCTGCAGCAAAGTGGTTTTCTTTTACTATTACCCCTAACTTATTTTGCATGACAGAAAAAATATTTCCGGCTTTTCCAAAGTCTTACAATCTGATAGAAAAAGCAACTCGGGCATCTGATTTTTCAATGGCATCAGACGTTTACACGGGTTCATTTTTAAAGACGTTAGCTGCCTCGAAAACCGATGGAAAATTTTTAGAACTTGGAACCGGAACAGGATTGTCTACCTCCTGGATACTGGCTGGAATGGACTCCACTTCTTCATTAATTTCTGTCGACAATGATCCGGCTGTATTAAACATTGCAAGGCAGTATTTAGCGGATGATCATCGATTGAAATTGGTTCATTCTGACGGCGGGGAGTGGATTGAGAAAAATAGCGATTTGAAATTTGACTTTATTTTTGCCGACACATGGCACGGAAAGTACCTGATGCTTGAAGCAACTCTGCTTATGCTTAATGCAGGAGGACTTTATATAATAGACGATATGCTTCCGCAGAAAAACTGGCCTGAAGGACACCATGAGAAAGCGATTCATTTAGTGGAAGTTCTTGAAAAAAGAGAGGATTTATTTATCACCAAACTCAACTGGTCAACAGGAATTGTCATTGCGGTAAAAAGTGCGCTACTTGATAAACGCATTAGCTATTGCTTTTAAAAGGCTGCTAACCAATCACGAAAACCACTTGGCAGCGATGATATAAGCCAGATGATCATCTAAGTGTCCGGTAAGCGCCTTCTAAAATCCTGAAATGCGGCCAGACGATGTCGTCAAATTTCTGAAAGCAAGGCAACCGGACTACGGCCAAGGCTCTTGTTCCGGCACCTTTACCGTCTTACTTGATGTGGTTTTGCTGAAAGTTGGTCAGGTTTAACAGCGCCTGTGTACGAAGGCGACGCCACCCATGATGACCGTTCCTGCTTAACGGAGTTTTCGTTACACGTTTATTCTGATGGGTAACATAGCGATGTCGTCAATTCGATTATTAATACAATGTGAATGATGTGATCTTGCCTGGTCTAAAATTTAAAGTAATGTTGATCGTGTTTTAACAGCCCTATGGATCACATGATATAATTTTGATAAACGGAAAGCACATGATCATGATGGAGAGGAGATATGATTCCTCGGTCAATTTCATTTATAAATGTTACGCAGTCACACTGATATCGCTTACCCTGCTGGTCATTGCCTTTTCTCCTACTAACATCGTTTTACTAATCAACGGGTTTCATACGCCGTCGCTCGATTTCTTTTTCGCTTCTATCACACATTTTGGGAACGGCATTGTCCTTACCCCTTTGATCCTGACGCTGCTGTTCCGGAGAATCTACATGGCCCTGTCTCTGGTCACCCCGGACGTTTTTATGCCTTTAAGGAAGGAAGTATCATACGAGGACCACGGATCTCACCTATTTACTTTACCGATATTGCTTCTGGATTTATTGATAAGGACCTGAGACCTTCATTTGTTTTTTCAGGGGAGGAAATTGAATTTAAATTCAAAAAAGGCACCAACGGTTTGCACAGATTTTCCTTCACTGAAAAATCGGGCCAGCTTATTGCCATTATGGGCGGAAGTGGTGTGGGAAAATCTACTTTGCTCAATATACTAAATGGAAACATACCGGTTCAACACGGAAAGGTAAAAATCAATCAGGTTGATATTTATAAACAAAAACAGGAAATAGAGGGATTAATAGGTTATGTGCCGCAGGATGACCTTTTGTTTGAAGACCTGACGGTTTGGGAAAATCTATATTTTAGTGCATCTCTTTGCTTCGATCAACTTCTCCGTTCAGCAATTGAGGAGAAAGTTGAAAGGGTTTTGCATGAACTCGAGCTCTATTCATTGAAGGATTTAAAAGTTGGCAGCCCCTTAAATAAGATTATCAGCGGGGGTCAGCGAAAAAGGCTGAACGTATCGCTTGAACTGATAAGAGAACCAGCTATTCTTTTTGTCGATGAACCCACCTCAGGGTTATCTTCCACCGATTCAGAAAAAGTGATGCTACTCTTAAAGCAGCAGGCCCGCAAGGGCAAACTAATCATTGTAAATATTCATCAACCATCATCAGCCATTTTTAAACTGTTCGACAAGTTATGGGTGATGGATTCAGGAGGCCGAATTATTTACACAGGTAATCCACTCGATGCCATCATTTATTTCAAAACAGAGGTTAACCATGTTAATGCCCGAATAAGCGAGTGCGTAGCTTGCGGAAATGTAAACCCAGAACAGGTACTTGAAATTGTAGAAACAAAAAAAATAGATAATTCAGGAAACTTTCTTCCCGAACGTAGATTTACACCTGAGTATTGGTACGGCCAGTATCGAAAAAATGCAAAGGTAAAAAAAGAGCAAAATCTGGGTTTAGCAGCCGGGTTACCGCCAACAGATTCAAAAAAACCCGGATTGTCAAAACAGTTCAGGATATTCTTCGAAAGGAACTTACGGATAAAAATCACCGATCACCAATACCTGCTTATCAACCTGCTCGAAGCCCCGATACTGGCTGTAATTGTGGCCTGGTTCACCCGTTTCTCTGAGCGAGATAAGTATATCTTTTTCGAAAATAAAAGTTTGATCTCCTACCTTTTCATGTCTGTTGTAGTGGTATTGTTTATGGGAATGAGCGTCAGTGCAGAAGAAATTATTAAAGACCGTAAAATATTACAGCGTGAATCGTTC
>JANNPM010000321.1:0-4281 GCA_031400145.1 Chryseolinea sp.
CAACAGGTCGGTAGATCAGAAACATGGAAACAATTTACCAACCTAGTGGGGCGGCCGGGAAATCTTTAATGTTTAAAAATTACCGTCTGGAGCCCTGAAATTCTACTCAAATAAGCCATTCCCTTCATTTCAGCGTTCGGAAGGTTCCGCCGAGCGCTTAGGAACGTTCCAAGGAACGTTTGGTGAGCGCTTTAGGAACGTTCCGGTGCAACGATTAAGAAACGTTTCGAGCAACGTTTCAGGGCAGCTGAAGCAAATCAAAAGTCTTAATCAATGTTGAGATCATTGAGTTTATTTTTACAGTTCTGCAATGGAGGTTCCGGAAGATTTATCTACGTCTGCAAATCCCCAGGATATAGAACGCTCAAAGAATTAGAGTTTTGTTGCAGATTACGTCACGAAGCCCTAAACACCACAGATATTGACTGTCCTCGTCTCCAAACACTTTTAAATGCACGGGTGCACGAGGAATACAACCTCAGTGCGTTGAGTGCACCGTTATTAATACCACCGCCGAACGTGACTTGTCTTCAAGATTGTACAATATAATAAAATTAGCCGGTTCATTTCTATCTAAGCAACTTTGTGTGCATGATTGGCACCAACGAAGCTTTAAAGCTTACGGTGTAGGAGCAATTTTATATACTATTTCAATACCAATTGCTGACCTTTAGCAGAATCGACACAAAGTGCTTGCTATATCATTGGCTTGTTCGTTTTCGTGTTTAACTATTACTACAGCACCTCTCCTGCTTGACTTCATCAAAAGAATCTACCTTGTTAATTATCTTCACCCAATCTGGCCCAACACGCATAAATCGATCTGTATCCTCGTGTCGTACATATTTGACTTCGTGCGCCTCGTTGTCATACATGTATCGGCGCCTCTTAAATGTAAATTCGCGCGCCTCAATTGTTTTTCTATAGAGATTATAGAAATTCTGTTCATCGGTCAAGCCCAAGTACTTGTTAAGTTTTCCGAAGTCTTTACCAAATCCATTACCAGCATTCATCAAAATATTTTATGCAAAAATTAAGCTGCTCAAGGTCTTCTTTGATCTCAATGACTCGATCAGCATATTTACACAGCAGATCGTCAAGCCCTTTCGCGTCCTCATCTAAATATTTGGTTTTGATGTGCATGAAATAAACGGCCTTCAGCGTTTTTTTATCCAGTAGCTGATCGAGACTGACGCGAAATGACTTTATCGCGCTGGCAAAACTTGATGGGCGGAAAGCGAGGTCTTTTCCTTCGGCCCAAGTAACTGTGAGCGTGTCGGCATCGAGCAAAAGAACGATTTTCTGAACCTTGCAGGTGATAATAAGTTCCTCGATATCTTCATGCACTTTACCTTGGGCGTTGTATACGCCGTTTATTCCGGGAATGCCAATACTGTCAATGCCGCACATGCAACCTTTGAACGCTTTAAATTCACCTTCTACCAGATATAGTATTTTGATTTCACAATCGTCTGGATGTTTCGGCGGATGTCCTTTACCATCAAGTTTAAATTTTGCCGCCGCATATTTTGCAATAATTGCAGGTGGAAAGTATGGAGTCGTAGATGTTCCAGCTTCCTGGTGATATTTTCCTTTGCCTTCCCTTTCAAGACGCCACCGCTTTCTTGTGAAGTCGCGAGATTGCTTTGTTCCCTCCTTGGTTGAGCGGTAAGGCTGGCCCTTAAGATTGAAGTACCGAATTATAATGTTCCCTTCATCGTCCGCTTCAAAAAGTTTGTAATCTCTAGTTTGGTCATGCTCACTTGTGGTAATGCTTCCTTCATCATCTTTACCGCTCGAAGCCTGACTCCATTTGCGAGTGAACGTGTTCTGCTGATCCGAAATCCCTAGCTGTTCTAGCCGCTCCTTTAAGTATTGTGTATTTGGAAGCGGGTTATTATTTGTGATTGTCGCCATTTTGGTGTGGGGTAATTATTGAAATAATTCGATGGACAAGACTGGAGCTATCGAAAATGAATATTGCATCAATGATGGAATCCAACGGCAATTTTCTAATAGCATTTGCCACCGTTTTCCAGCGCTTACTATCGGACATTCAATGAATTCGAATTGTTCTTCCTGAAAGTCAGGTAAAGTATCGGTAAGGGATCGTATGCCGAGCATTTTACGGTGCCCCGACCGTAGCTTGATGTGATACCAAAAAATTAACTGTTGACGGGCAGCAATTGTCGCTTCATCTTCACCGAAAACTGTGCAGTACTAATTGCCAGTTACACGGAGCTGAACCTGAATCGATTTTTTGGACGGTTTCCCTTTCATATAAAAAATTTAATTGATGTTTACACCAAACCTTTGCGTCCGGATCAAAGACTAAAAAAGTGGGATATGTCGAACTGTATCTAAACAGTCGATTGTTGAGGCGGCACCGACGGGATCACTAAAGTGATTAAAGAACTTTGAGGCAGGTCTTTAACTTTCTGACGATAAAACCGAGCTTGGAACGTTCGCTTCGAAGCGTTTTAATTGCCTCGTTGAGAAGCTGGACAGGATTGTCCTTGAGTGATTTTTTGAGTACCTTTGTCATAGAGATTTTAGTTAACGGGTCTGTTTGAAAAATTTTAAGCCAGCGCCAGCTGGCTTTTTATTTATAAGGATTTTTCGACCTTGAGGTCATTATTCAACCTCCCTTCTACCTGACTCAACCCAGGCTAAAAGAGCGCGTCTACTAAAGTAAAGTCGCTTGCCTTTTTTGGAGTTTGGTATGCGGCGCTGAGAAACTAGATTATAAATAGTTGACCGTGCTAAGCCTAACAGAGTACTTGCTTCTGAAAGGCAAATAAGATCCTTCCCTTCGGGAGTTCCCTTTTCTGACAAAGCTTGCATGACCGCCTTTCGAATTATCGGGAATATGCAAGACTCCAATTCATCAACACTCACTATTCTTAGGTCCATATTATTTTGGGTTTACAGCTTGAATACAAGGGCAAGGAAGCATTAGTAATTATGATAAGGAATCGCGGTAGCAGCATTTCGCGCTATTTCGCTTTATTTCGTGATTTTTGTAGATTTTTCCGAGGAGTTTCAAACGGGTGAGTTAGGGTTTATATGCCGACAGTTACTATTTCGCACGGTGCACTATTTGAATTTACTTCTTGAATACAAGGTCAAGGAAGCATTAGTAATTGTGGAAAAGAATCACGAAGGCGCTATTTGCCATCATCTGCCAACATCTGCCACTATTTGTAGATTTTTCCGAGGACTTTTGGCCTTCTGCTGAGAAAAGGGGCTACCCTTTCTAAGGGTCTGGGATGGTCCGCTCGTTAAGTTTTCTGTACCAATATTCTAGCTCTTCGTACGAAAGCTTTCTCTGATGGTTGATTCCGTAGCGTCGTAATATGGTGGCGATTGTATGCGGATGTGCCTGGAGGTGTTCAGCAAGCTTCAGCCGAGTCATTTTAAAGAAGTGTGACCCGCAACGTTGATTAACGCGCTGGATTTCTTCTATAGAAAGCTTCCTGCGATGGGTGATGCCTAAAGACCGGAGAATGGCGGTGAATGTTTCAGGATGCACTCCAAGTGTTTTTGCAGCCTCTTTTCGATACATCGCTTTAACCTCAAGCATAATGTTTACCGAATTTTACTGTTTCCAAAAAAAAACAACGACTACGAATTATGGAAAGCTTTAGAGTGGTAGTTTGAGTATTCTTCTGTGTAAACCGGAATAAAAAAAGCAGTCACGTTTGTTTCGTAACTGCCTGATTATCACCGCTCCTCCTTTTGGACTTGAACCAAAGACCCTCTGATTAACAGTCAGATGCTCTAACCAGCTGAGCTAAGGAGGAATACCCGGTTAGGGACTGTAATATTAAGGACTTGTACCGCAAATCACCAAGCGCACTCCGCATTTTCTTGGCCCAAATCCATAAAAGAAATCTAAAAAACCGCCTCTGCGAACAGAAACCAACAGAAAAAATTTGCTGCATGGACGCCAGAAACCTTGCAAAGCGGAACGCCGTTTGTTACTTTGTAGTTCAAAGTACTTTTTTAGATGAAATAGCCATGCAGCGCCTGCACCCGAAGGCACGATAACAAGCCTGGCATATTCCATGTGACAACGAAAAAAAATATTAACACATGAAATGGCCATGCACCTTGTTCACCCAAAGCGATGATAATTTTGTCTGGCCATTCCATGTGACAACTAAAAACAATTATTAACACATGAAAGACCTGTCCGAGTACGAAAAAGACCTTGTCTCCATCCGCACCATCATGGACCGATCCGATCGCGGCCCTCTACATGATGCTGTACGCGAGCTT
>JANNPM010000334.1:0-4303 GCA_031400145.1 Chryseolinea sp.
CACATGGAATCGCATGGTTAATTAACATCCTTTTGGGTGAACGCAGTGCATGACGATTTCATGCTGGTATTTATCATTTAAAACCTTGTAAAAGCCCCAAGCCAAAGCTGCAGGCTTGATTGTGCAGCCTGACAATCGATGAGGAACAAGTAATCTCCTATGGGGTCCTTAGCAACAATTAAAAGCCGTCGAGTCATAATCTTTAACGCATAATTTCATCGCTATTCTTCCAGTGCTTTCACCTTATCCAGTCTCCTTCGATGCCGTTCACCTCCAATAAACTTTGCGTTAAGAAACGCCTGAATAAGGTCTTCTGCCAATTTGTTTCCGACGACCCTTCCGCCAAGACAAAGCAGGTTCATGTCGTCATCTTCTACACCCTGATGCGCCGAAAAGCTGTCAACGATGAGGGCAGCGCGTACTCCTCCTACTTTATTTGCGGCTATGGATGCTCCTACGCCACTTCCACAAATCGCAATACCACGTTCGAATTCACCGGCAGCCAACGCCCTGGAGAGCGGTACCACATAGTCAGGATAGTCGTCTGTGTTGATCAGCTCGGCTGCGCCAAAATCGGTAACATCATGACCTTGGGACTCAAGCCAGGATTTGGTGACCTCCTTTAGTTGAAATCCTCCGTGGTCTGCGGCAATTCCAATTTTCATATCTGATGATTTAAACTGTTGAATGGTTACAGGAAGAAGTTCTCTGGGAATTGTTCACGATATCAGGAGGTTGAATAGGGCCTGATGGGAATTAAGTGACACGGGCTTTCCATCCTGGTCCCTGCCCGAAAAGGCGGGTGCTTTATCGCCAATCTTTAATGCCCTGGTCTGTGCTGATGCCATGGTAAAAGCAAAAACAAAAGTAAAATGAGTAATGATGATTTCATACATGTCAGGGCCTGCGATTAAATTTAGCAACCAAGTTAGGAAGCCTGCTGGATAAATCAGTATAATCCTTCTCAATATTTCGTGCGCCAGGGGAAGCGCACCTAGTTCGATTGTATACCGATAGATGTTTAGATGTAAGAAACAATATTCTCGTCCGTAGGCATCGGTAGATTTTTACCGCTTTCAATTATTTTTTCAGCCCACTTTTCTATGACTTTCACCAACTCTTCAACCTTGATAGGCTTGGAAATATAATCATCCATGCCCGCAGCAAGGCATATCTCTTTGTCTCCCTGCATTGCATTGGCCGTTACCGCGATGATAATGGGTTGGCGCAGCTTCATGCGGCGGATATTCTGCGTTGCCTCTAGTCCATCCATTATGGGCATCTGGACATCCATTAGGATGATATCGTAATTTTTCTGTTGAACTGCGTCCACCGCTTCCTTCCCGTTTAATGCTTTTGCCGGGGTATACCCTAGTTTTGTGAGTACGCGTTCCGCTAGTTTCTGGTTAACAGGATTATCTTCCGCGATCAGGATATTCAACGGATACTTTTTTGCAAATTCAATTGAGAATATCTTTTTACTGGCCTGCTCTTCCACAAATGGTTTATCCTGCTGCTTGAGTTGGATAAGAACATGTTTGTGGAGCGTGGCTTGTCGCACCGGTTTTGTTAACACGGAGGAGAAAAGCTCGGTATGAGATTTATGACTCTCGTCTCCCACAGAGCTCAATAAAATTATGGGAACCGCAAGATGCTGCTTTCGTATCGCCTTGGCGAGTTGCATGCCATCCATGTCCGGCATCTGCATGTCCGTAACAACCAGGTCGAAAGTTGCTCCTTCTGAAAGTATCTGGAGCGCCTCATCACCAGAGCTGGCTAATGTTGGCACGAGATTCCATTGCTCCATTTGATTTTTCAGGATACTGCGATTGGTTGAGTTATCGTCTATCACAAGAACCTTTTTGCCTTCAGAACCCGCCATGTTATGGTGAACGTAAGTTCGAACAGACTCTTCGCTCACTTTGACACGCAGCGTAAAAGTGAAGGTTGTACCCTGGCCTTCTACGCTCTCTACGGTTATCGCTCCACCCATCAGGCCAATTAACTTTTCAGAGATGACCAGTCCCAATCCTGTGCCTCCATATTTTCGCGTAGTCGAGGAATCGACCTGTGAGAAGGCTTTAAACAAACGGTCGATCTTACCAGCCGGAATGCCAATCCCTGTGTCGCGGACGTCGAAACCTAGCTCCACGTGCTCGCCGTTAATGTTCAGCAGGTGTACGCCAATAAAAATTTCTCCTTTCACTGTGAACTTTATGGAATTGCCCACCAGGTTCATGATTACCTGCCTCAATCGTGTACTATCACCAATAACCTGCGATGGAATATTATAGTCCATTTCGTATACCAGGTCCAGTCCGATCTTGGTAGCCTTCCCGGCGAAAACGTCGAGGACTTCTTCAATGCATGTACGCAGATCAAAACTCTTTTCCTCCATCTCCATCTTACCGGATTCAATCTTGGAAAAATCAAGTACGTCGTTAATTACAGTAAGCAGGTTTTCTCCGCAGCTTTTGATTGTATCTGTGTACTCGTGTTGCTCAGCCGTGAGATCGGTTTCCGACAGCAGTGAGGCCATTCCAATGACCCCATTCATTGGCGTGCGTATCTCGTGACTCATGGTGGCGAGAAACACGCTTTTGGCCTGATTGGCACGGTCTGCCGCTACTTTGGCCTGTTCGGCTTCAGCTCGGGCTTTTTCGGCTTCTTCCTGCTTTTGTAAGATCTGTTCATGCTGTGCAATCAACCTGTCGTTGGCATCCTTTAAATATTCAGATTGGGTTTGAATATCCTCCTTCTGCATGATAACTTCGTTGGTCCTTTCTTTTACTTCTTCAGCATTTCGTTTCAGGTTCGTACGCATGTGGAGCAGCGCTTTCCCCATGATATCTTCTCCGCTTATTAACTTAAAGTCCGCCTCATAATTTCCGTTGCCAACCTCCAGGGCGAATGCTGATTTCGCATTAATACCTTCCATAAGGGAGGTAATTGCCTTTGTCATTTCACCGATTTCGTCTTCGCGTTTATGAAACTCCGCCGTAACGACTTTGCCCTCCCCAATTTGGAGAATGATATCTTTAAGCGCAATAATTGGTTTGACGACGCCATTTTTAGAATAAAAATAAGCCACAAAGGCAGCAACAATGAAAAGGACAATCATAACGATCAACAGACTGGTAAGGAAATCATACGAACGCTGCTTTTCGCGTCGCACCTGATCCATTTGCGACTCCTGAAAATCCAATAAGAAGTGAATATCATTAGAGGCTTTGGCTGACTCAGGGGTGATCTTTTTACTCAGCAGTGCAATAGCCTTGTCGACTGTGTCATCATTATAGTATGAGGTATCGGATGACAAAATACTCATCAATTCCTTCTGTGCGAGTATCAGCTGCTCTAATTTGTTTATCGCAGCTTCAATGCCCTCTTCATGTCCTTCAGCTTGATGAAGCGTTGCCATGAGTTTTTTTCTAATGGCTGGAAATTCAGTATCCTGGATAGCGCTAAGTTTTCTTTTCCCCTCGATATCAGATTGATAAACCCAGTTATTGGTAAGCTTGTAAGAATCATCCAGTAACTTGTTCGTGTCTTTTAGCAGCAGATACAGAGGAACGTAATAGCCTTCAAGACGGTCATCGAGGTCTTTGTTATAATTTAATGTTTTTATCACAAAAAGTGTAGCAATGATGGCAACAATAATGATGAACAAGTATCCAATGGAAATTCTGTTGGAGAGCCTGAGGTTTAACTTCATAACGACTCGATATTAAATTGTTTGTGCTGTTATTCACCGGCTGAACACAACTTTAACTTTTTTCATCACTTCCGGTGTAACAGAACTTGCCTTGATGTACCCTATCGCGCCAATTTCCTCCGCAACAAAATTGATCATGTCAGCTTCGGTTGAAAACTTGTCGGGTGGGCGTTCGGCGTTTTGAAGCTGCTTGGTCACGAAATATTGTTCTACCTGAAATTCAGTAAGCTCCAGCAAATCGTAAAATGCTGCACGTTCTTCACTGTGTTTTTTCTGATCGGCAGGACGTATATTTTTGTTAATCACGGGCCAGCGCTTCTTTATTCTTCGCAGGTAGTATAGTTTAACTTCACTCGCTGAGAGCACGGTGACCGGATTACCCTTATTTACAATTACTGCAAAGCCTTCTACCGCCGCGCTATGTTTTATATCAAAGGATACCAGGAACAGTGCAGGTAGACAAATCAGAGAGCGCAAAAATATTTCTTTCATAGTAATTTTCCGTAATCGGCCGTGGTGTTAGAAACCTATGGCCCATAAAATTTTAAGCTGATTGATCTTAACAAAGTCGTCGGACTCCAGGAATTC
>JANNPM010000345.1:0-14277 GCA_031400145.1 Chryseolinea sp.
AGCGATTGAACCGCAACGCTCGCCCAAGCGAAAACCGCATTATTATTCCACCACGCTCCTGCATAAGCCGTCAGCCCGGAGCCTGGATGCAGCGTTGAGTGTATGAGAGGCAGAATGTTGATGTTGCATATATTATATATACATCCGGCTCAAGTGGAAAACCAAAGGGAGTACCCATCAATCATCGATCACTATTTGATTATGCTACAACATTTAAAAGTTATTTTGCATTACAACCTAGTGATAAGGTGGTTCAACAAGCAAGTACTTCATTTGACACCTCAGTTGAAGAGATATTTCCAATCCTATTAAGTGGGGGTACTCTGGTGGTTAATGAACGGAGAAAAGATCTTAATCACCTTTTCGAGCTATGTGAAAAACATCAAATCACCGTTTTAAGTACTAACCCGTTTGTTATTCAATACCTGAACGATGTACACGAAAAGTATGCATTAAATTTCCGAACCATTATTAGCGGGGGAGATATACTGAAACCGTCTTACATCGACAAGATATGGCAAAAGGTAAAAATATATAACACCTATGGGCCAACAGAAACTACCGTCTGCGCTACATATCACTTAGTAGATTCTTTAGCTGAAAGCATTCCAATTGGAAAGCCAATTCGAAACCGAAGAGTTTATATTATCTCTCCGTTGACGGAGCGAATTGTTCCGATAGGAATTTTTGGTGAAATATGTATAGGAGGTGCTGGATTGTCGCTAGGATATCTCAATAATGATGAATTAACAAAAATCAAATTTGTGGAGAACCCCTTTGATCAAGGAACAAAAATGTATCGAACTGGAGATCTGGGTAGGTGGCTTAAGGACGGAAGCATAGAATTTTTAGGCAGGACCGATTCACAAATCAAGATGAGGGGTTAT
Source organism: Chryseolinea sp. (assembly GCA_031400145.1). Taxonomy (GTDB): domain Bacteria; phylum Bacteroidota; class Bacteroidia; order Cytophagales; family Cyclobacteriaceae; genus Chryseolinea. Next base: position 888 of record JANNPM010000345.1, read on the forward strand.
CGTATCGAAGTTGAGGAAATTGAATATGCGTTATCGAATTCTGGCCTAATCAAAAATAGTGCAGTGATTGTCCATGGAGATGACGTACGTAAAAGGATCATTGCATTTGTAGTACCACAAACCAATTATTCTGAAGAAATGCTGATGGAGTTTTCATCACAACATCTTCCTGACTATATGGTACCATCTGCTTTTATTAAAATTGCGGAGTTGCCCCTCACAACGAACGGCAAACCCGATAAAACGCTTCTGACCCTTCCGGTTCTGGAGTCGGCAGAGGTGATACTTCAACCCCGCAATGAACCTGAGCAATTGTTGTGCGAAATCTGGAAAGAGGTTCTGAAACTTGAGGAAGTGGGTATCAAACATAACTTCTTTAGTGTAGGAGGAAATTCACTGCTCGTCGTCAGACTTCAGAATATGATGCAAAACAGGTTTGGTGTCACCGTCAATATTGCTGACCTATTCAAGAACACTACGATCGAAAAGCAGGCGCTGCTTATTCAAGCGGAAAACAGCCTCATTGAAAAAGAGAAAATTGTCGAGACGTTGGAATTTTAGTAGCGCTGTTTTATCTGATCTGACACTTTCCAAATTCTTCCTAAGCATTTCAACTAAATTTTTGACATATGAAGAATCCCATCGCAATTATCGGACTCTCTTTTGAATTGCCGGGGATACCAACGTGGCGTGATCTGGCAACTTCACTTAAAACCAATGAGACCAACATTGGAGATTTGCCGCAAAATAGATTGCAGGATGTTCAAGAAAAGTTCGGTCCTGTAACAATGGCAAAAGGCGGGTATCTTTCATCAATAGATCGGTTCGACCCCGTGTATTTTGACACAACAGAGCGCGAAGCCACTAAGATGTTTCCCGAACACAGACTTTTTTTGACGTTTGCTCTGCGCGCTTTTTATACGGCTGGTTATAGCGAGCCGGCGTTAAGAGGCTCGAAAACGGGTGTCTTTTATGTAGCCTCAACATCCGCTTATCCAAATTTTCTTGATGGCTCAGGTGGAGATTTTGATGGACTAAGCGGTATTGAAGGAACTAGGTTGGCAAATTTTCTGGATTTAAGAGGTCCAGTTCTTGCCATCAATACAACATGCTCGTCATCACTAATGGCGGTCCATAGTGCTTGCCTAAGCCTGGCTCAAAACGAATGTGAAAAAGCATTAGTGGGCGGCGTAAAAATTTCTGCGACTACGCAAGAACTTGCAGAACGATCAGTAGTCATATCCAAACAAAATCATTGTCGACCTTTCGATCAACGTGCTGATGGCATGATGAATGGGGAAGGTGTCGCATTTGTGGTATTAAAACGACTTGTGGATGCAGAAAGAGACAACGATCCCATCTATGGTGTGATTGAAGGAAGTGCTGTCAATCATGGCGGTAGCAGAATTTCAAGTCTGACAGCGCCAAGCGCAGAGGCCCAACAGGAAGTTGTTGTTAATGCGTGGGATCAGGCAAACGTTGATCCCAATCACGTTCAATTTATAGAAGCCCACGGGACAGGAACTATTCTTGGTGATCCCATCGAGTATAAAGGTATCGTCCAGGCATTCCGTGAAAAAGAAGTAATGAAACCGGTTTGTAGCATCAGTTCATTCAAGGGACAAATCGGGCATCTTGATACAATGAGTGGCATTGCGGGACTCTTGCGGCTTGTGTCTGCAATGAATAATGGTGTTAAGCCGGGCCAGCCTAATTTCAAATTAATCAATGAACATATCGATGAGGCCTCCGGGAAAATTCCAATACAACGTAATGCGCACTCGTGGGAATTTATTGATCAGTGCCGCCTGGGTGGTGTGAGCAGTTTCGGATTAACTGGTACAAATATCCACATGGTATTATCACAACGGGCACGGTGGATTTTACCAACGACATCCGAGCCGATAATGGAAATTTTACAGTTAAGCGAAAAAACGCAGGAAAGACTGGACCTCTTGAAAAGATATCTTGTTGAATTTCTTGAACGCCAAGAAGCTGTCGACTTGGCATTGTTTACCAAAAAAATTAATCGATTGTTTAACGAAAGTGAATATGTCGAAGCGCTAATCTTTAACAGTCGTGCAGATCTCCTGGATAAACTGAGGCAACCCACAAAAAAGATCAGCGGCGAAGTTTCCTATCTTTTAATTGACTTGAATTTGTTATCGTTCGGACAGCCTTTGATTCATCAAATATTAAGTGAGAATCTACTAATTAAGGAACAATGGGAGGCAGTTGCAAAAGGTCTAAGTGTTAAAGCGATATTTGAAAATCAAGTTGTCGCCGATGTGTTGTTTCAATTTACGCTTTACAAATACCTTCTTTCCTTATTTGGCGAACGTATCAGCGTTGTCACGAAAAGAGGACAGGGCTTGTTACAACAACTCGTTAATAAAAAGGTAACGCCACAGGATATTGTAAGCAATCCGCGCCTCATTATGGAAAATCCAAATGAGTTCAATCAAGTGGCTTTTATAGAACATCTACTGAAAAGAAATAATGCTCACAAAGTTGTGGCCATTAATTTTTCAACGGACTTTATTCAAATGGTAAAGAACCTCCCTCTTGATATCATCCACATTAATGGAAGCATGCATCGAGATGATCGCTATCGACTTTACCAAATGCTGTTGGAATTAGGAAAGTCACCGCTTAAAGTAGCAAACGTTTCCGCACATATTCATGATTTGGAGCTACCATATTTCAAACTTAAACGATTCTGGCCTGAAAAAAATCCTATGACCGGCGGCGCAGTCGCAACTGTTTCAGTAAACGAAAAGTCGCATTCTGAAGAAGGTGAAAAATTGAAAAGTCTCGATATTCCGGAGATCAAGATGTTGGTGACAGGCATCTGGCAATATATTCTTGAGATAGATCATCCGATTGGGGACCACGACGATTTTTTCGAGCTGGGCGGTACTTCGCTCACTGGACTCGACATGTTGGAGGAGCTGGAGAAAAAATTCTACGGCATACACGTGACCTACGAAGAAATGTATTCGTTTTCTACTCTTGGCAAGTTGGCTATAGTCCTGCATGAACGTATTGGTAATGAAAAGGAAACCGCTTCAAATAAAGTTATTGCCGTCACTCCTGCAACGTCTGAAGTAAGAGCACTTGCATATGATGAACTGATTAAAGGCATTAGAGGCATTAAGGTACAGGAAAGGATTAAACCGAAGGCGATTCTGGTTACAGGAGGCACTGGACTTGTTGGGTCTTCCCTGGTTGAAAGCTTGATCGAAGCAACAGATGTAAGAGTATTTTGCCTGATACGCGGCACCAATGAAGTTGATGCCAACAATAGATTCTGGAACGCCTACCCTGGAAACGTTTCTGAACAAGTTAAATCAAGAATCAAAGTTATATGTGGCGATGTCGTCGAAAAAGACCTGGGTCTGGGCGAAGCAATTTCAGGAGCATCATGGGATGTCGATACAATTTACCACGTAGCTGGATCCCCCGCCTTTGCGGGTAAGCCAGACTTACTCGAGAATATCAATTATGTAGGCACCCGTAACGTCTTTGATTGGGCAAACAAGATGGAGGTAATACGATTTAATTATATATCCACTATTGGTGTTTGTGGTAAATCACTACCTGCCGGAGTTACAGTATTTTATGAAACGGATCTGAATATTGGACAAGATACTGAGCATCTTGTGCATGCAGGATCCAAACTCAAAGCAGAAGAATATTTAAGACAAACGAGTTCAAAAATGGAGGTTTCTGTTTTTCGTATTCCCAATGTTGGAGGACGGATTTCGGATGGTTTTTTTCAATCGCAAATGAATAAAAACCTGATGTATTTAAAGTTGCAGATGCTGGCAGCCCTGGGTTCTTACTCAGACGAACTACTAACCTATAACTTGAATATTAACCTTGTGCCCGTAGATGTATTGACTCATGCAATTAGCCAGATATCAATGCGCAAAAATAAAGTGATGGATACCTTTCATCTGGGACTGGAGCATGGATTTACAGTATCAGAAATATTAGGTGCCTTAGGTAAAAATGGCGTGGCTGCCCAAAAAGTTGATCACCCTGTTTTGTTGACGAAATTGGAAGCAATGCAAAGCGAAATAAAGAATTATGCTTTTGCACTAAATAAGTTTGGTACCTATGATAAACCAGGCACAGGAAATATTTTTTCTATATCTTCACATGCGACAACAGCGTACCTAAAAGAAGCAAATATTAATGTTGCATATGATCGTTTGGATTACCTCAGCAAGCTAATTTGTTATGGCGTAAAAGCAGATTTTTTAAAAGTTAATGATGTCCAGTTAGTTAATGATTGACTTTACACATGTTTTGTATAATGTAGTTAAACTAAATTCTAATAATCCAATGAAATCACAGAAGCAAACCACAATCGTTGGTCAGCCTGCCACTATTATAACTATTGTCATGCTGACCCTTTTCTCAATTGTGTGCCACGCTCAAGCAATTAAGAAAGTGACGGGTAAAGTGACGGATCTCAGCCATGAGCCAATGATCGGCAATGTTTTAATACTCAATTCAACAGACTCAACTTTGATCAACGGCGCAAGTTTTTTGGAAGGAAATTTTGAAGTTTCCGGATTAAATGCTTATCGAATATTATTGAAACTCACGTCTCTACAATTTGCTGATACATTTCTGATCGTAGGTTATATGGGACAGGAACATGTGGAACTCGGTACGATCAAGGTAAAAAATGGTTATGCAACATTGGGTGAGGTCGTCGTGTACGGGGGTACGCCCTTGTTTACCAACAGACCCGATGGTGTCGTTCAAATCAATGTCGCCAATACGATCCTTTCCTCGACAAACTCAGTTACAGAGATCCTTACCCGTTCACCCAATGTCATTGTAGGAGACAATGGTATTTCAGTTTTTGGAAAGGGACAAGCTATTATTTATTTGAACGGAAAACGAATAACAAATGAGCGTTTGCCTTCTATTTCTGCCCTCACAATCAAGACAATTGAAATTATTTCCAATCCATCCTCGAAATATGATGCGGAAGGCCGAGCTGTAATAAATATTGTTACAACTGGCGACGGAGATAATGGCTACAGAGGAGCCGCAACTCAAATGGTAACCGTATCTAAACTAGCTGGTGTTTACACGAATACAAACGTGAATATGAATTTCAAAAAGGGTAAGATTGAATTGGCGGGCAATTACGATCTGAAGTTGGGTAACGACAAAGATTTGTTCAACACCACCCGATTAAGACCCAGCGATAGTGATTATTTGGATTCCCGAGTTGAATCCAGCCGTGTGCGAGATTACCAAAACGTATCAAACTATAATTTTGGACTATCCCACGCAATAAAAGATAAAAGTTATATCTCACTTGAGTACAATGGATTCTATGAGAATATAGATGACCTGTCAAAGAGTAAAAACAATATTGTAACCAACACAGAAAATGGATTGTATCAAACGGTAGTTTCGCGTGATGGTAAAACTGGCAATAACTCCGTCACTCTGAATTATAATAATGCGTTTGACGACCTTGGCTCTTCGTTGTTTGTTGGGGTTCAATTTTCGAAATATACCGGTGATATTAAAGATCACATTCAAGAGGAGAACGTTGTAAACGACGAGATTTTCTCACGACCACTAAGGAGCTACTTTAATAACGACATCACAATTGCAAGCCCGCAAGTGGACCTCACGAAAGTTTTTCGTTCGAATAACAAACTTGAAATCGGCACGAAGCTGAGTTATGTAAAAACATTGTTTGATTTGGATTTCTACCTACCCGACGAAAATGGAGGTTTTGTAACGGATACCGAACGTTCCAATAATTTCGAATACACTGAAATTATCCCTGCTGCTTACGTTAATTTTAGTGGCGCCATTAACAAAAAGTTTAGTTACGGATTTGGCGCACGAAGTGAAACAACAATTTATGAACTCATGACTACCGTTGGAAATCAGGAAACGGTGAAGAAGAACTATACCAATGTATTTCCCAATGCGCAAATCAATGGGACTTTATCAAGGAATTGGGCAGTTCGTGCTGCGTATACATCCCGTATAACCCGTCCACCTTATCAGGCCCTCAATCCTTTCCTGATCTATCTGGATAAATATACTTCTGCTGAGGGTAACCCCAACTTGATCCCTGCGAAAATGTATACGATTGAACTGGGTGCGACTTACAAAATATTTGATTTAGAAGTTGGATACAATTATACAATCGACCCACTCGATGCAGCAGCACTCCGCGGAGACGATGATAAAAGTTATGTGCTCAAGTCCATTAACCTCGATAAGGGATATACATATTACGCAAGATTATCAACTAACATCACTACGAAGATATGGTCATCCGTCAATGTGATAAGTGTTAGCTACAATGAATTAACTGACAATACGTATTCGTTTACCATGATCGATGCTAAGCCACAAATGTATTTGTACTCGAATAACAAGTTCAACGTTAATAATTTGTTTACGATTCAAGCGCTGGGATGGTATCTGGGCGATAAATACTATCGCCTTTATCACGATGAAAGTAGAATGATGGTAACACTTGGATTGGAGAAAGACTTTTTCAAAAAATCCCTTCGTTGCAGCTTCACAGCAAATGATGTATTTCATCGAAATTACCCGTCTGGAGACTACGAGGTTGGACAAACCTTTGTTACGTATTATCGCTTGTTCAATACGAACTACTATAGATTATCACTCACCTATAATTTCGGTGGTCTAAAAAAATCAACATATAAAAGTAAAGCTACTGGCGAGTCGGAAAATAGAAGAGCTCGTAATTAACCCTAACAGTCTTCTTAAGAGTATTATGCAGCTAATCTTTCTTCACTTTGCTGGTGGAAATTGTTATTCATATGATTTTTTAAAACAGCATCTCAAAACGGCTTTCACGGTACATGCCTTGGAATTACCGGGTCGTGGGAAACGTCTTGGAGAACCATGCATTACTAGCAAAAGACACGCGGTCAATGACTATGTCCGTCAGCTGAAGGAAATACTGAATGGGGAGCCCTATATTATTTTTGGACACAGCATGGGGGCAACGTTGGGATTGTCTGTAGTATGGGAAATTGAACAAACCGGACTAGCTCCAAGCCTGTTTATCCCCTCAGGAAATGCGGGACCTCGCGTTACACAAGCCGTGCGCCTTGACGAGAAAGAAATCTATAAAATGAATGACGAGGATTTTAAGAAAGAGCTACGAAGGCTTGGTGGAATTTCCGAAGAGATATTGGATAATGATGAAGCGTATTATTTTTTCAGTCGTATCATACGGGCGGATTTTCAAATCCTTGAGACCGATGAAAACTTTGAAGAATCGATCAGGATCAATACACCCATTTATGCCTTAATGGGGTCGGATGAGAAACGTAGCAGTGAAATAGAAAATTGGAAACGTTTTACCTCTGGCAGTTTTCAGTATAAGATTTTCTCTGGAAATCATTTCTTTATACACCGATATCCTCAGGAGCTAGCCGCTACATTGAAATCACATAAAGCCTTAGGACCTTCCAGTGTAAATGGGCTATACACAATTTCTCTGTTACCTCGACAATAAATTCATTGACAATGCTAGATTTTAAATTAAAGCACATCGTTTATTTATTAATGTATGCTTTACCTAACACGGCGCTTAGTTTCGGTATTGTTTATATTATTAACAATGTACTTGCCGGGAACGAAGGGTTTCTCAAAAGCTACATGGGCATTTCATTTTTTGCGTTGATCGTTTACACGTATTTACTGAACATCATTTTTCAAAAGCGCTTGAATAAGTTCTCTTTTGAGCGCCTTTACGAGAACGAAATGAAAATCTTTGACCGGATATTGTATGCTCCGTTACAAAAGCTAGAGAAATACGGTGCAAAGCGATTCTTTACTACAGTTGAGGACCTTCGTATATTTTCTCTACTACCATCCATTATTACACACACCGTCAATTCGTTGCTCATGTTGCTACTTTGCTTGATTTATATGATGACGTTGTCAATGGTATCCTCAGTGATTGTTGTCGTGCTCATCACGCTTGTTGCAGGTTGTTATTTTCAGGTCATGAAGTCAATGTCAAAAAAAGTGTCGGCGTTACGTCAATACAATGAACAATATTATGAACTCGTTGACGATGTGATTAAAGGTTTCAAAGAATTAAAGCTGAGTTATTTCAGACGGCAAAATCTCATGAACAAGTTTTTGGCCCCTAACCGAGATCAGGCCAGAGATGTTGATTATAAAGTAAGCTACGTTTTTCTGTCAATTAACTTGATCAGCCAGTATGGTCTTTACGTTGTTATTGCAGTAATTCTTTTTGTTCTTCCTTTTCTAGGATTACTCTCGCGCGAGGATGTCATTGCCTACGTTGTTCTCATTTTATTTATTTCAGGTCCTATAAATAACCTGATAAATATGCAGCATATGTATACTCGGTTCATGGTTGCTAGTTCGCGCATTAAAAAATTTATGAACGATTTCAATGTCGAACCCTATGATGTTGATGCCATTACTAAACCTAACGGATCTAATACATTTGAATCCTTGTCCCTTAACGATATTGCCTTTAACTATACTGATGAAAATAAAGAGCAAACATTTGTACTCGGACCGATCAATATTGATATCAGACAAGGGGAGACAATCTTTATCGTGGGCGGCAATGGATCTGGTAAAAGTACATTCATAAATATCCTCACAGGGTTGTATTCGCCGACGGAGGGAGAATTTGTCTTGAATGGCATCAGTAGAAGTAAAAGCAACAGTGAATTCAAGAATCTCATTGCTGCTGTGTTCACTGATAACCATATTTTCTCACGCAACTATGACACATTCGAGATCGAAAATAATGACGAGTATAATAAATTACTGACTGCAATGGAGCTCGAAGACATTGTCAGGGACGATAAGGACCAGTCTGTCAGAAGGAAATTTTCGAAAGGACAAAGTAAAAGGATGTCATTGATTTTTGCGTTGTTAGAAGATAAACCCATTATGGTTCTGGACGAATGGGCAGCTGATCAAGATCCACATTTCAGAAGAAAATTTTATGAGGAGCTCCTTCCGAAATTCAAACAAGCGGGCAAAACGATAATTGCTGTTACCCATGATGATGCCTATTTCCAACACGCGGACAGAATCATCAAATTTGACTACGGTACTATCATTAAAGACGTTCGCGTAGAACGGAACGAGATATCCGTTCAGAATATCTGGTAAAACATAGGACTCGTTTTCATTCTAGACATCTATAATACTACATCAATTTAAACTTTGCCAATGTTATATCTATTCCGAATCGCTTTTGTACAAATACTTCTATCGTATCCCTTTTTTAGCGCCTTTGGACAGGAGGTATCTTTTGAAAGAGCCAAGTCTTTTTATCCCCTGGCTCCCCAATTGAAAGGTGACAGTATCGAATGGGGCTATTTTATCGTGCCCGAGAATTGGGATTCACCGGCTTTGAGTAAAAAAATCAGAATTGCGGTTGTTGTATTGAAGAATACGAAGCGCAATCGTGATACTGATCCGCTGATCTTTATTCAAGGCGGACCGGGCGGCGGAGGTATTGGCTCCATCTGGGGATGGCTTAAGCATCCTTTAAGAGAAGAGCATGATATTGTATTATTTGACTGTCGTGGAACTGGATGGTCCGAACCCCGGCTTTGCCCAGACTTAGGCAAAAGGTTCCTTGAGATTCTGGCGAAAAATCAGACGGCGGCCGAAGATGAGCGACAAAAGACAGCCGAAGCGCTTACCTGCAAGCTTGATCTTTTAAACCGTGGCGTCGATATCAATTCATATAATAGTGATTACGTTGCGAAGGACCTTCATGCGTTGCTAAAACAGCTGGGGTATAATCAATGGAATATCAGTGCCGCTTCATATGGTACCTACGTAGCGCAGGTTTATGCCAATACATTTGCTCAGGATGTAAAATCAATGATACTGGATTCACCGATTTCGGATATCACAACATATTACACCAATAATACCTCTAATTGCATGGGCAGTCTCGCGAAAGTTTTTGAACGCTGTAAGAATAACGCTGAATGCAATCGAGAGTACCCCATTTTGGAGCAGGTATATTACCAAACCATTGAGCAGTTAAAGGAAGATCCCATTACGGTGTCGGTTGAAAACACCGTTGTGCCCGCCGGTGAGTTCACGTACAATGCTGAAGATTTTAAAATTGCTATTCAGCAGGCTCTCTATCGCAAACAACTGGTGGAAGTATTACCATTGCTGATTTACCAGTTTCACCATCGCAATAAGGATGCACTCTCTAACCTTACTGCAGCTTTCGCGGGAATTTTAGGTATGGATTATGGCGTCTACTATTGTATGAGCTGTAACGAAGCACTTCCCAATAATGACCCGTTACAATATGAACAAGATGCCAGACAGTATAAACAACTCCAAGGAGGACTTTCATTTTACAGGGCTGATTTTGCCGTTTGTCAAGAATGGAATAAGGATCGAGCTGATTCGGTTCTGCTTCATCACGATCTGTCCAGGCTTGCAGCATCATCTATTCCGGTCCTAGTTTTGTCTGGTGAATTTGATCCAATAACGCCAATGTCGAATGGCCACACATTGGCGGAACAACTCCATGCTACATGGTTGACTGCATCATCACAAGGTCATGCGCCTGGGTTCACCAAAAGTGGAAATGAGATTGTTGATATGTTTGTGAGCAATCCTGCGAAGCCGCCAGTAAATGCTTTCACAAAAGATGACCAACTAAATTTTGTTGGTAATATTAAAGTAAACAGCGGGGTATCGCGAATGGGGAAGAGTCTGAATCAGCGTGAGCCACTGTTCTTAACCCCAGCTGTGATTGCCTTATTGTTATCATTGGCATCTATTTTCATCTACGGTGTCAAACTTATACGTGCAAGGTATGTGCTACGTGAGGATCAAATAATAAGGGCATTTATCGTGTTAACATCTGTTGCAGGCATTCTAGTGACTGTTGGGTTTATTATAGCGTTGCAACAGCTGGCGAGTCAGAATTTCTATATCCTTGCATTCGGTTTACCCACTTCGTTTCAATACCTTTTTACATTTTTATTCGTATTCTCAGCGCTGCTTGCACTGACATTATTTTACTTTATCGTTAACATCAAAACGATTAATAATCGCAGCGTTACCTTTTCAGTGATATTCTCCAATATTCTTATCGCCGTTTATTTGTTCTACTGGGGTATTTTGTGATTTAACATCGGAAGGCGACAATAGATTGATAAAAAGGTGACGGCATACATGTCGCCACCTTTTTTTATGAATTTATCCTAGGGCTGCGTTCCGTTCGTAATGTTAAGTTTTTTAAAATTGGACCAAAAAACTATAGCATCGAAACGCGCACCTCTTGTCGCACTTTATCTTGGTGATATAAACAAGAAATGCTATACCTTTAATATATTTAAAACACAAAAAAATGAAAATTTTGCAACGTATCGTATTTGCCATATTAATTATTTTAGCTGATGTCGATACCGTCGAGGCACAGATTAAATCGAATATTCCCAAAACACAGGAAGAACCTAAGAAAAGGAATGATAATTACACAGTGCAATATCTAATAGTATGTAATGCGAAAAACGAAGTTCTTTTGCAAAAGAATAACGCTGGATGGCATACTTTTGCTATTCGTTCAAATGAAAGTCAGTCTGTACATGAAGCTATGGATAGTTTAGCCAATACGTTGGGATTGCGTATTGCGTCCTTAAACTTAGTCGGACTTTATGTTTATAAATTTGAAGGACTACCTGATCATAAAGAGGCATCTTTCAGGATGCATTTTAGAGCCGAACTAGCTGGCGGTAGATTGGTGCAGCCCACTGAAACCGACCGAGAGTATCGTTGGTTCACCATCAATGAAGCAATTGAAAAGATTACTTTCGAGTCATTGAAACTTGAAACTTCTCAAATTTTAAACAATCCACAGAAAATCTGGGGTGGTACTTTCTTAATACGCTGGAAGGACGGTAAATTCCTTGGCTCTAGAGTTTTGGAAGAACCATACTCATTGACCAATTAGAATTTAAGCTTGTCCGACGGACAGATTATTAAACCATCTGCTAGTGACTAAACGACTCAATAAGATTAAAGTAGTCGTTTTAAATTGCCGATATGATTTTATCGCTTGCCTATCGTTCTACTTTTAAATACGTGTAGCTGATCCGCCGTCGGGCCCTTGAAACACTTTAGAGGTCTTAACTGTTGCGAATTACCATTGAGTGCATTGAGTTCTTTTTCTTTTGCAGGCATGATCTTAACCCTTTCCTTTTTCTTCATCCATAAATCTTCGCTGACTACTTCTCTGGTACTGTACTTAAATTGTGTTCCTTTAAATCGCGAATCATAAATCCATAGGACAATAACAGGATTAGATTTGCCTTGTGCTCGAAGTCGAAAGTCAATATTATTCATATGCTGTTAAAACGAAAAGTGGTAAGCTGAGTTTTTTAGCAGGTCAAAACAATCAGGTCAGCAAAATTTGAATTATTGTTAATTTTAACCCCTACTGGCGTGAATGCAATAGAACAAAAACCGCTTTTTGAGCAAATAGAGCAAGATTAGGTAAATGGAAAGCAGCTGTGTAAAATTCGCTCGAGACCTCAACAACCTTGGAATCTCTTTTGATTTCAAGGTTGTTATTTTCTGGTACTACGATGGTACTAATGTTACCTTTTTATATACTTCTGAACTTGCTGAAAATCTTAATACTATCTGTTATTTTTTTCTCATAACAAAAGTGACAGTCCGTTTACCTATGTCACTGTACCGCGAGTTTTAGTCGTAACTGATTCATATCATCGCTTACTTTTTTGTCAATAACCTTGGCGTAATGTTGAGTTTTCCGTAGGCTCTTGTGACCTAACATTTTACTTACGGTTTCTAGCGGCACTCCATTGGTGAGGGTTACTGTTGTAGCAAAGTAGCAAACGTATGTCGTGCGCAATGAAATGTTAAAACCTTTGGAATACCACACAAGTCGGCAACTTCTTTTAAATAACTATTCATTCGTTGATTGCTTATGACCGGAAGTAGCTTGCCGCTATTTGATGTCAAAGGATGATTAGCGTATTTCTCAACGATCGAATGTGAGACTGGTAAAAGCGGTATTCTGGAATCAACATTCGTTTTCGATCGTGATGTTGCAATCGGAATGTTTGCAGAATTTTAAAGGGGGATATCTTCAAACCGATGCCTATAATGCTTATGAGATTTTTGCTGGCCGCCAAGGCATCACATTAATTCATTGCATGCGCGAAGATATTTTTTTAAGGCCAAAGATAATGACCTGAAAAGGGCTGAGTACGCTTTGGGTAAAATACAAGAATTGTATGTCCTTGAGCAGGAAGCCCGTAGCAAGCAGTACACTCCTGAGCAACGGTATGAGCTT
>JANNPM010000400.1:0-8475 GCA_031400145.1 Chryseolinea sp.
CGCATCAGGCTTGGACCGTTGGGTGTCGGCTACCTTAATCTCACGGGCGAATATGTTTTCAACGCGCTTCCATATCCGCTGCTGAGCCTTCACCTTGGAAATCAGTCACCTATATATACTTCAGTTACTTATAACCTCATGGACTATGGTGAATTTGTGAGCGACCGTTACGCGTCTTTGCAATATCAGCATCATTTCGAGGGGTTTTTATTGAACAGAATACCCCTCATGCGAAAACTCAAATGGCGACTGGTGGGTTCCGCGAATGTTATCTACGGATCGCTGCGTCAGGCAAACAAAGATCTCAATTCGCCATTAACTCCTGGCGGAGAAGAAACCTTGGTGCTGGGTTATCTTGATCATCGGCCCTATGTTGAACTTGGATATGGTGTCGAAAACATTTTCAAATTTTTACGCGTGGATTTTGTTCACCGTCTCAATTATCTGGAAAAGCCGGATGCCAGGAGATTTGGCGTATTGTTCAGCTTTCAGTTTACGCTTTAACATACTCTTTCTCTTAAATTTCCTTACAGCTGATTATTGCGTAAAAATTGCATATTTGTGCCCCGAATAATTTCACGGGATGATTGGAATCATGAACGTAAAAATTTCACTTCCCGACGGGAGCGTGCGGGAATATCCGGAGGGAGTTACAGGATCTGAGATAGCATCAAGTATAAGCGAGGGATTGGCAAGGGTGTCGTTAGCGATTGAAGTAAATGGAGAGGTCCTGGATCTGTCACGTCGCATTACGAAGGAGGCCTCCGTAAAAATTCTTACATGGAACGACAACGGGGGTAAATTTACTTTCTGGCACTCTTCGGCTCATTTGCTGGCTGAAGCATTAGAATCATTGTACCCCGGCGTAAAATTTGGAATCGGACCAGCGATCGAAAACGGCTTTTATTATGACGTGGATCTGGGTGACAAACCATTCGGTGAACAGGAGTTGTTGGCTGTTGAGAACAAAATGAAAGAGCTCGCCAAAAAGAATAGCGAGTACACACGCAGAGATGTCACGAAAGCAGATGCGATAAACTACTTTACGGACAAGCAGGATCCCTATAAGTTGGAACTTATTAACGGTCTCGAAGATGGTAAGATCACGCTTTACCAGCAGGGTAACTTTGTTGATTTGTGTAAAGGGCCCCATCTTCCGAATACTGGTTTCATTAAGGCGGTCAAGCTGCTCAGCGTTGCAGGTGCATACTGGCGCGGCGACGAAAAGAACAAAATGCTCACGCGCATATATGGCATAACCTTTCCGAAACAGAAGGAGCTTGACGAATACCTTTATCTTTTGGAGGAGGCTAAAAGGCGTGACCATAGGAAGCTTGGCAAAGAGCTTGAATTGTTCGCGTTTTCCGAAAAGGTAGGCATGGGATTGCCTCTTTGGCTGCCAAAGGGAACGATCCTCCGGGAACGCCTGGAGCAATTTATGCGAAAGGCGCAGATAAGGGCAGGTTATGATGCGGTAGTAACGCCGCATATTGGAAGTAAGGCTCTTTACGTGACCTCGGGTCATTACGAAAAATACGGGAGGGATTCCTTTCAGCCCATCACAAGTCCCGATGGGAGCGACACCTTCCTGCTCAAGCCCATGAATTGTCCGCACCACTGTGAGATCTACAAAACTAAACCGAGATCTTATCGCGACCTTCCCGTGAGACTCGCGGAGTTTGGAACAGTATACAGATATGAGCAGAGCGGAGAATTACATGGCCTTACGCGGGTCAGAGGGTTCACGCAGGATGATGCGCACATATTTTGCACCCAGGATCAGGTTAAAGAAGAGTTTATTAAGGTCATTGACCTGGTGTTGCACGTATTCAGGTCGCTGGGTTTCGAAAATTTTACGGCACAGGTGTCGCTGCGCGATCCAGAGAATAAGCAGAAGTACATTGGCAGGGACGAGCTTTGGGAGAAAGCGGAACGTCAGATTCAGGAGGCGGCTGACGAGCGTGGGCTACACACCGTGCCTGTTCGGGACGAGGCAGCTTTTTACGGTCCAAAGCTGGATTTTATGGTGAAGGATGCATTGGGACGAAGCTGGCAACTGGGTACGATACAAGTGGATTATCAGCTGCCTCAGCGTTTTGAGCTTGAATATGTCGGGTCTGATAATCAGAAGCACACTCCGGTGATGATTCACAGGGCTCCCTTTGGTTCCCTGGAACGTTTCATTGCGGTCCTTATTGAGCATTGCGCCGGGAATTTTCCCCTGTGGCTGGCACCGGACCAGATCGCCGTGCTTCCGATTTCTGATCGCTTTAATGATTATGCAAAGCTTGTGTACGATAAACTTAAGGAGCGAGATATCAGAGGTTTACTGGACAATAGGGATGAAAAGATTGGCCGTAAGATCCGAGATGCAGAAACCAAGAAGATCCCTTACATGTTGATCGTGGGTGAAAAGGAGGTATCAGAAAACCTGGTTTCCGTACGGAAGCGGGGTCAGGGTGATCAGGGAAGCGTTAAATTGGAAGAATTTGTAGGCACGTTCAACATAGAGTGTGCCGCACCCAACTGAATATTTTGAAAAAATAAAAATATCACGATCTTTGCACCCTAATTTCAAAGACTAAATTTAAAGAGTATCGCAATTTTCAACAACAGACCGAGTTTTGGTAAGCCTCTGAGGAGAGGACCTCAGAGACCCGAGGAACCATATCGTGTGAACGAAAGAATTACTGCCCAGAAGGTACGGGTTGTAGGAGAGGAAATAAAGGGAGATGTTTATCCGATCCAGCAGGCGATTAGGCTCGCGCAGGATCAGGGTTTGGACCTGGTGGAGATTTCTCCGAACGCTGATCCTCCGGTATGTAAGATTGTTGACTATTCTAAATTCAAATACGAGCAGAAGAAGAAACAAAAGGAGATTAAAGCGAAGGCCTTAAAGGTTGTATTAAAGGAAATTCGGTTTGGACCCAATACTGATGAGCATGATTTTAACTTCAAACTCAAGCATGCCGAGAATTTTCTAAAGGAAGGTGCAAAGGTCAAGGCGACGGTATTTTTCGCGGGACGTTCTATCGTCTATAAGGAACGTGGTGAAATACTTCTTTTGAAGTTTGCCCAGGGGCTGGAGGAATTTGGAAAGGTAGAGCAGATGCCTAAGCTGGAAGGCAAGCGTATGAGCATGATTGTAATGGCGAAAGCAACAAAAAAATAGTGATCTAATTTAATTATAAGATGCCTAAGTTAAAGACAAAATCTGGTGCCAAGAAACGTTTCAAGGTTACAGGCACGGGTAAGATAACGCACAAGAGCGCCTTCAAGAATCATATCCTGACAAAAAAGGAAACAAAGCAGAAACGCAGACTTGGTCATAAGTCTCTGGTTTCCAAAGCGGATATGAATAACGTTAAAGCAATGCTTGTACTTTAGTGGAGTAAGTGTTTAACCGGATGCTGGCCTAAAGATCTTCGTACGCAGAGACGCCATCAGCCACAAATGAAGTAAAATGCCAAGATCAGTCAATAATGTAGCTTCCAGGGCAAAACGAAAACGCATTCTGAAGCTTGCCAAAGGTTTCTTTGGCCGAAAGAAAAATGTATGGACGGTTGCAAAAAATGCCGTTGAAAAAGGTCTCGTATACGCTTACCGGGACAGAAAGCAAAAGAAAAGAGAGTTCAGGGGCATTTGGATTGCCCGTATAAACGCCGGAGCGCGCCTGCATGGCATGTCCTATTCAGAACTGATGGGCAAGCTTCATAAGGCTAATGTGGGGCTTAATCGTAAGGTTCTTGCCGACCTTGCCATGAATCATCCCGCTGCATTTGAAACTTTGGTGAACAAAGTCAAATAACATTACATCACTAAGTTATTGTATTGGAAAGGGGCCTCTGGCCCCTTTCGTTTTAGGCGACTTTAGTCTAAATTCGACCTTACAATTTTTTAACCTTGATATCCAGGTTCTTTTTGACGGCATCGCCGGTCCGCCCTGAATTGCCGTCCGAGAATTTCATTTTCGTTGACCTGTTATATATAAGAATGTGTCGATGCTGAATAAGCCTTTGCATAGCACGGAGCCAGAACAATACCCGCACGACGTACTTACAGCAGTGTCGACAGGGATAGACACTCCATTCCCCGGCCTCCGGCCTTATTCCATAGAAGACAGTCATTTGTTCTTTGGCCGCGAAAGCCAGATCGATGACATCCTGAAGAAGATATCCAGAAACCGCTTTGTTACAGTTCTGGGTTATTCCGGAAGTGGAAAATCCTCGTTGATGTTCTGCGGTCTGATGCCCGTTCTTTACGGTGGATTTATCACCGAATCAGGCTCGCAATGGAACATCATTATTACCCGGCCCGGAGCTTCCCCGATCGCTACGCTGACGGATTCAATCGTTGAATTCATGATCCATAATAAAAGAATTGATAATCAAGATATTGACATTTATCGGGTGATCATTAATTCTATATTGAGAAGCGGCGCTGACGGCCTTGTGGAAATCTCCCGATTCCTTCATCGCGGAGATGGCGAAAATACATTTTTTCTAATTGACCAGTTTGAAGAGGTATTCAGATATCGCGACCAGGATCGCGCAGATGCACTGAACGACGCCCAGCTTTATGTGAACCTGATCCTTACAGCAATCAACCAGACGCACGTACCTACTTACATTGCGCTGACGATGCGTTCGGATTTTATCGGAGAGTGCTCCACGTTCGCCGGTCTGACACAAAAGATTAACAGAAGCAATTATCTGATACCACAGCTCAACCGCGAGCAGAAGAAAGCTGTCATTGAAGGACCGATCGCAGTAGCGGGTGGAAACATTGCCCCAAGGCTTGTTAAGCGCCTGCTCAACGATATCGGGAATTCACATGACCAGTTACCCATCCTTCAGCATGCCTTGATGCGCACATGGGATTACTGGATTAGCAATCATGAACCTGGCGAACCGGTAGACATCAGGCACTACAACGCCATCGGGAAGGTAAGCCAGGCCCTTGCGCAGCATGCGAACGAAGCTTATGATGAGCTAACAACCCGCGACAGGCACATCGCTGAGATCCTGTTCAAGAATATCACGGAGAAGAATCAGTCCAACCGCGGAATGCGCAGGCCCTGCCGTGTTGGCCTTGTAGCAGAGCTTAGTGAGGCTAGCGAGGAGGAGGTCATTAAAGTTATAGATCATTTCCGTCGCGTGGGAAGATCATTCCTGATGCCTGCCGCACATGTTCCTCTGAACAGCGATTCTATGGTAGAACTTTCGCACGAAAGTCTGATGCGTATTTGGAGCAGGCTGGCAGCCTGGGTGGAAGAAGAATTCGAATCCGCCGCGATGTATAAGCGACTTTCTGAGGCAGCATCGATGTATCAGATCGGGAAGACCGGTCTATGGCGTCCGCCTGATCTTCAGTTGGCGCTGAACTGGCAGAAAAAACAAAATCCCACACGAGAATGGGGACAGCGTTACGACGAAGCGTTTGAACGAACCATCGTTTTTCTTGATACGAGCCGGATTACATATGAGGCTGAGTTAAAGAACCAGGAGATGATGCAACGTCGCGTGTTGCGTCGCACGCGCACAACAGCAATCATTTTAGGAATTGCCTTCGTGGTGGCAATTCTCTTTTTCGTTTTCGCCTATTTGCAAAAACTACAAGCCGATGCCGATAAGATTCGGGCGGACAGCAACCGGATCGATGCGGAACAGCAGACAAAGATCGCCAATCAGCAGCGAAAAATAGCGGTAGACAAGGAGCGGATCGTACTCCAGCGAAATGCTCAGCTTCAGCAGGCATACGAAAAGATAACGCGTACAAGCACGGCTCTGGCAATTGCACTTGATCAGGCAACGATTGCACGAAACGACGCGCAAAGAAATCTTATTGAAGCAAATATTCAACGCGACTCAGCGAGGGTAGAACGAAACAAAGCCCAATTAGAATTTGTAAGAGCTGAAAAGAATTACAAGGAAGCCAACAGACTCTTCATGCTCACCAAGGCGCAGGAGTTGGCCTCCAAGGCAGCCGCTGAGGAAGACGATCAGGACCTTGCAGGCTTGATGGCCATGCAGGGCTTTTTATTTCACCGTCGATTCGAAGGCAAGAAGTATGAGCCGTATATCTATACCGGTCTGTACAATGCATTAACACAACTCCACGGGCTTTCCTATAATGCGATGAAAATCCAGGGACCGCCACGTGTTCACATGCGATCCCTGGTAGTTTCTGATAAGAATGCCGGGTTCTTTGCAGCCGGTGCGGATGGTCGCATTTACAAGGGAAATTATTCGCAGTTAAGTAATGAAGCTACCAGTTTTACCAATCCCTATCCGGCTAAAGCTATTGACCTGAGCGGCGATGAGTCATTCCTTGCTAACGGCAGTGACTCCTCATTTGTGCAGATCTATCGTATAGGAAGTCAAAGCAGGCCTTTGACAGTCGGAGGTTTCAGCGGCGCGACGAACGACCTGGAATTCTTTCCGGATAACTCGGGTTTCGCGGTAGCGAGTGCAGGAAGGACGCTCTCTTTTGTTAATCATCTTACAGGGGAGCGCAGTGTCTGGGCTACGTTTCCCTATGAATTAAAGGCTATATCAATAAGCCCAGACGGGAAGCATATAGCCGGTGCCGCCTGGTCAGGACAATTAATATTATTTGACGTCCAATCACGAACATTTTCAGAGCTGGCTTCCGAAACGCCAAATCGCATAATGGCCGTCGAATTCAGCCCCAGCGGAAAATTCCTTGCGTATGGTGTTGATGATGTGACAAATAAGCGCGGCCTTGTGAAGATGTATGACTTTGCCACGCGGGAAAGCAGACAATTCAGTGGGCACAAAGCCGGCGTAAATGCCGTGGTGTTCAGTCCGGACGAAAAACTATTGGCAAGCGCCGGGCTTGATAAGCGCTTACAACTTTATGTTCTTGACTACCCCGATGATCTGCCTGTGGTAATGAGTAATAATGCCGGGTTCATCTGGGATATAGATTTCGCAAAAGGTTCCGATTACCTTATCGCATCCTGTAGTGAATCCGAGATCAGAGTTTGGCCCACAGACCCTTCGTTACTTGCTGAACAGATATGTCCCAAGCTTAAGCGCAATATGTCGCAGGATGAATGGAAGAAGTATGTCGGAAACACGGCGGAGATCCCTTATGAGTACACTTGTCTTCAACTACTAATCGAAGATTATTGATGTTTCTTAAGAAAATGTTAATCGTCTTGGTGTTCGTTTGTGCCATAGTCTGGCCTGGAATGTCGCAGGATGAATGCGAATTGATACTTGTTCAAGCAAGTGACGAGTTCAATGCCGGGCATCTTTCAGCAATACCGGCTATGCTTCAAAGGTGTATTGACAAAAATGAGAACTCTGAATGGCGACAACGGGCCTTCCTCTTGCTTACAGAAACGTATCTGTTGCTGGAGGATCCGATAGCTGCTGAACAAAGTTACTTGAATGTTCTGTGGGCTAATCCTGAATTTGTCACCGATGAGTCGCGGGATCCAATTGATCTCGTTTACCTGAGCAGAAAGTTTACCGCTACGCCGATATTTTCTTTTCACGGCGAAGCCGGTCCAAATGTTTCGATTGTCCGGGTTATAAATGATGTGCAGATCGGTGGAGAAGCGTATACAAAAGAAAAGTACAGTCTGCGTCCAGGATGGCAGGTAAGCGTAGGCACTGATTTCAACTATAATGATTATTTGTCTGCGTCGATCGGTATAACCTATCAGCAAACTTCTTTCAAGCATACAACTACGGGCATATTCGGTGCGGAAAAGGACATCGTTGAGTTCATTGATCATCAGCATTGGGCCTCTGTTCCGTTCGCTGTGAAATACAGCCAGGCGAGTGGAAAGCTGAGGCGCTACGGATATGCCGGATACGCCTTTAACTTCCTGTTGGGTGATAACGCAGACGTAGACATAAGTAATCGCGATGATAAAGAATCCTCCGAGACCGGCGAGGCATTGGAATATACATCGTTTGATAAGCCTATTTCAAACATCAACATGAAGCAGAACCGCGCTGAAACCAACGGCGCGCTTTTTCTTGGTGGCGGATTAAAATACAAGTATAGGCTGGATTATTTGTACGTCGATCTGCGCTATTCTTTCGGGATTAAAAATCTTGTCGCTATTGAGAAGCGTTTTGACAGTGTGGTAGATGGGTTACCGTTTCCTTATGTCGACGATGATTTCAGGCTCGATAACCTCGCTGTTTCAATTGGTTACATCCATCCGTTGTATAAGCCGCGCAAGCTGAAAAAGGCCAGGACAAAATCGTTGCTTCGAAAAATAGAAAAGGAAGATCATGCGGCAAATTAGTCCTTTCGGATTTTCATTATTGCTCATTCTGTTTTCATGCGATACAGATCGTAACGTGTCGCCGGTGTTTGAAATGTATTTCACGAAATACTACGGCGAGGATGGCAATCAGGTAAGTGCCGATCTGCTGGTGAATGACGATGGCAGCATGGTAGTACTTGGAGGCCGGCGGCGCCTCTTCCGGG
>JANNPM010000429.1:0-2152 GCA_031400145.1 Chryseolinea sp.
CTTGGCGATCTGGTTATTGAAATCGGCACAAAGGCCGGCGAATCAGGTAAGATCTTTGGCGCCGTAACAGCTATTCAGATCGCCGATGTGCTTAAGTCGAAAGGATTTGATATTGACCGTAAAAAGGTATTGATGAAAGAAGTTCCTAAGCAAATTGGCACCTATACCGCCACACTCGATCTTCATAAAGAAGTGAAGCACGAAATTCAGGTGAAGGTAGTGGCTGAATAACCTTTCGGATAAGCCGGTCCACGCAATGCCGGAACTTCCGCGCAACTGCTCCGCCCGAACCTCGTTTACTTCCGTTTCACTGGATTCTCATTGTTGCATCTGCATCTCCTGGAACCTGCGGAATGAATTTCTATTCGCAGTCTCCTTCACTTCAGGCGTGCTGATTTCATGCTCGCCGTCGGTAACGCTGCCGTCTTCGTATGATACTGAGACGACAACGTCCAGCGTATGGTTGGAAGTGCCGCGATAGGTCCCCTTTACCGGAGAGCAGTCAGAGAAGCTTTTCCCTACAGCGAGCCTCACGTGGGCATCACCTGCCATTGAATTATTTGTTGGATCAAGACCAAGCCAGCCGTAGAAAGGTATGTAAGCTTCTACCCAAGCATGGGTTGCACCTTCTCCCCGCATGCCATTTTTCTTCGGGCAGATGTATCCGCTAACGTATCGTGCCGGAATATCTATTGTACGAAGCATAACCAATAGCATATGCGCAAAATCCTGACAAACGCCAGAGCGCAATTTCCAAACCTCGTCTATCGTTGACTCTACCGTCGTGATCCCTTTTTTGTATTCAAAATGATTAAAGATATACTTACAAAATAGTTTGGCCGTCTCCAGTGGCGTACAGTTTTTGCAGCGTTCTGCGTCTATGATGCCCTCAACCTCCGGAAAGGCGTCAAACCTTTCCACTCGAAGGAGATCAATAAATTCCAGCTGCCGCCTGAGCGTGCTCAACTCAAGCCATTGAAGATCTTGCGGGGTGGCATCATCCGGCGGACGGTTTGGGAAGGTTTCAACGAGCAGCTTGGAATCAATAATTAATTCCTGGTGTGGCCGCGCCTGCGTAAAGGTACCAACCTGATTTCCGAATGGATCAAAGTAGAGATCAACTATGGGGTTGCCGGTAATCGAAATGGTATGCTGCAGAACCTGCTGATAGTTATCCTTTATCGGATACAGCATGATCTGATTCGCACTGTCACGCACCATCGTTTCATAGGTGTACTTGGTAATATGTCTTATCTTGAATTTGGACATTGCCGTTTGATTAGCTGTAAGCGAAAAAGCCTTGATTCAGGCTCATTCCAATATCGTCAATATCGGTCATAATTTCATTCAGGTAATCGTGCAGTCCGACATTGGATACACTTTGGACATCTGAATACTGAACCTTGCTCCTGAGCTTGCCGATCTTGAATTGTATCTTCATAAATCCATCGATGTTTTTTTCGCTTCGCAGCCTTTCAAAATTCGAATAGAGATGATTCAGCGAGTACATCACGGACCTCGGAAAGTCTCCGTTGAACAAGACCTGGTCGATGATATTCCGCGCCTCAAAGCCCGACTGGTAACGCTTTAGGTATAATGAATAACCTGAAATAGACATCAGCAGATATCTCCAGTAGGCCGTATCAGTAGGTTTGTCAAGCTCGTACGCAACATCGCTAAGCTTGATATCCAGAATTTCTGCCGACTGGATGACACGTTCCATAAACTTGCCAACGTTCATGAAACAAAGACCCTCGCCACGGAACATCGTGACGTCTGTCGTGCCAAAGTAAAGCATGCATTCCTTTATCAGGTTGTCGATAATAGTGATCGGATCTCCGTGCCGGATAGCATATACCAGCCGGTCGCCTCTGACGACATGATAGAATTCATTCAGACATTTCCACAACTCCACGGTTATGTGGTCCTGAACGCCGCGGGCATTCTCTCGCGCCTGCGTTACCATGTTGAAAACGCAGGTTGGATTCTCCCTGTCCATGATCATATAGTGCAGGACTTTGCGGCTGTTATCATCCAGCCGTTTGATCCCGTCCTCATCAAGGCTGCTGAAGATGTTAAGGACAGGCCGCCATGAGAAATCCGCCGGGTTATCCTGCGACGACGCGTAATTGATCTTCAGTATCCGAAGAAC
>JANNPM010000456.1:0-3553 GCA_031400145.1 Chryseolinea sp.
GTGAGCGCCACGTTGAGGCGCCTCCAATTGCTGAGGGTCACCAAGTAATACTATATTCTTTGCTGCTCGTGATGCAGCCAGGGCTTGAGATAATGACATCTGACCGGCCTCATCAATGAACAAATAATCGAGGGTTTCAGAAAAATCATTGTCAGACCAAAGCCACGCAGTTCCTCCAACAACTTTTCCTTCATTAATAGCATCAATCACTTTTTTCGGTTTATCCAACTGAACTATCCATTCTGGCATATAGTCCATTTTGCTTGAGACTTTGTGCGCAAACGAGATTACGTAATTTTCCTTGTCACTCAACTCTTTAACTTTTTCAAGTAACGTGGTAATTACACGATGGCTAATTGCTGTAACACCAATCTTCTTTTTTGCTTTAGCCAGTTCGATTATCATCCTGGCACCTGTGTGAGTTTTTCCCGTACCCGGTGGGCCTTGAATTGGGAGGATGCTTCTGTCCAGATTTAGGGCAATGCGTATAGCACCGTCAACCACACTTTCACCAGGAAGTAATTCAGCGCCTTCTTTTCCATCCAAAAGTTTTGGCCTTCTTTTCATTAGCAAATCTTTGGAAGCATGGTATGGCCACTTATGATCCAATCCGTACTCATCAATTTTATCTGCCAGATTCATCAGCGAAGTCCACAGCGTGCCTGGGTCAATCCTGTCATAAACATGTAATGATGTTGGATGAATGTCTACCGCAGTTCCTTTCTTTTTTATATTGATCGTATAATTTTCCAATGACACAGACTCAACGCTTCCTATTTCTCTCCCAATTTTATCAATCTCGTTTTGACTATTGATCTCAATAAGTTTGTCGCCCGTACTGAGGCCAATTTCTTGTGGCGGATAACGGTACTTATGGGTTGGTAGCTTTTCCTTGGGTTTTAAAGGAAGGGTTTCAATAAATTGTAATCCGGTAACTGCTTTACGTTCATCCATAAGCTCTTCATGCTCCATCTTATGAACCCTGAAATGCTCCCACCAGGCAGTCTTATCCTCTCGTCTGAAATAATCAACCTGATGCGCAAGCAGCCATTTTGCATGGTGTTCATCTGTCCATGCGGCCCGGTCATCGGGCAAATTTTTAGTTAATACTTTAAAAAGAGCTTGCGACCGAATCTCTTGATTCTTAAGATTCTCATTAGGGTCTTGTGATTTAGGTATTGGTCTATGAAATTCTTTACCTTGACTAATAAGAAGGCTTCTAAGCTCTTCTAACCAAATGTGGAGAGCTTCCGTTGCAAGGCAATCATCTTCATTGTACAACTCTACATTTACGATAGTCTCCGCAGCCAGTGACTTAAAATCGTTCAATTCAAGAGCGCATTCTACATTCTTACGCGCAACACTTGCATTTTGAAGTTCAATCTTGCGTGTATACTTTGTAAATTTTTCTAATGCCTTTAGCGAATAGTGTTCTACACTTGCCAGAAGAGCTTCTTTGAATATTGCATGCAGGTCAACAAACCGTTCTGCACGGAGCAATTCATCAACCTCTTGCTCAACCACCGCGTGTACGCTGGCTAGTCGTTTGATAGCAGAAGGTTCATAGGGAGCAAAATGGTAGATATGCAGGTTAGAGAATTGCTTCCATCGGGCAACAACAAATTGCGTGAAGGCTTCGAAAGCCCTTTTTTCTTCTAGTCTGCTTGTGGCCCATTGTTTTTTATATGTTACAACGCCATCCTTTTCCCTATATGCATAACCCAACATATATTCTAATCCACCATTAGGATAAAAAGCATTTCCTTCAATATCAAAGTAAATGTCGCCCGCATTCGGTTCTGGTAATCGATTAAGTCCACGATCCTTTTCAATGGGTAATAACTCATGTAATAATTGATCACGTGTTCGTCCTTCTAACTGAACCCTCGCTTGTGACTGTTTTCGAAGAAAGGTTTCTTTGTTACCCCGAGCGGGAGTTTCTATATTCCTAGCTTTCGCAAAGGATTCTAGTGTATGAATGTTCTGCTTTTGTAATTCTTCGATGTGAAGAGTTCGGATGCCAGCCACAAGAGACAAGTAGTCATCATCGTGTCTCTTTTTATCACACACTTGCCACCACCGGCAAATGTTGCAATGCTCAACGGGATCAGGATAAGTAGGCAATGCCGACCCAGCCATTACCTGTTCAAAGTTCTTCTTTACAAGTCGGTAGTAAGCATGAAATTCGGCAAAGCGATATTCTTCTGTAGGAAAATTATCTCCAGGCTTCACCACGTACATTTTTTCTGGAGGACTCTCTTGCAATGTTGCAAGCAAATCAGTGTATAAACATAGCTGAAGAATGGTAGCTGCCCGAGTGTTCTGAGCGAGCTTGGTATCCTGTACTTCATACGACCAATTACCAAACTTGCTTTTGCCCTGTACCTTCAATAGTATATCAGCATACCCCATCCATTGACCATCTTGAAGACTTGCCTGAACAAGAAAATCTGCCCCCTGTTTCATTGCCTCAACAACACCTTCAATGGATTGACCATTTAGATTGACAACCTTCAGTCCCTTCTTAGACAGAAATTCAACGTAAGCAGCTTCATGCTCCTGACCTCGTTTGATTAGCACGTCTAATGAAGGATCGCGCCAGCTTGGTTTTTTGATCTCGTCCAAAGCAACCTTACGATGTAGTTGTGTAAGATGAGCGCAACTCAGATGATTGGATAAATCGGTAGCGGCTAACTGAAAATTGTCTGATGAATATATCATTGTGTGATTCCTGAAAGCTACTCTGACGATTTATTTTGATAACACTTATCCCAAAAAGCTGGTTTTATTAATGTTGTAAGGGCCTATTCTTGTCAAATTTGTATCTTTTCGCCATAACTAAAAAGAAGATTGTTCAACTTTGGACTGAATACTGCAAGAAATGAACGAAACACAAAACGTAGAATTTAAGTCCTCCTGGCATGACGACCATTTAAAATGGGTATGCGGTTTTGCCAATGCAAGTGGGGGAATAATTTTTCTTGGCAAGAATGATAAAGGAGAGGTAGTTGGAGTTTCAGACCATAAAAAGCTGATGGATGATATTCCTGGTAAGATCAAAAACTATCTGGGAATAATCGCTGAGATAAACCTTCACAGCGAAAACGGAAAATACTTCATTGAGATTATCACACCACCATATACCGTAGCTGTTTCATTAAGAGGTCGGTATTATCAACGAAGTGGAAGCACCAATACAGAATTGATAGGAAGTGCACTTACTGATTTTCTCTTAAGGAAGTCTGGTCAAACCTGGGATGAAATTATTGAGTCTCGCGCCACTGTTGAGGACATTGATCAAAAGTCAGTTGATCTTTTTTTAGAAGCCGCTGAGAAGTCTGGTCGCATGCCAGAGGTGAAAGGGTTAAACCTAATGGAATTATTGGAGAAATTACGTGTGGCTGATGTCGGGAAGCTAAAACGTGCTGCACTCATACTATTTGGCAAAGACCCCGGAAGATTTTACCCGAACCTAACAGTAAAGATGGGCAGGTTTGGCAAGACTGACGATGACTTGAAATTTCAGGAAACCGAAGAAGGTAATTTGATACAA
>JANNPM010000469.1:0-6109 GCA_031400145.1 Chryseolinea sp.
ACAAATTCTTATCCTTCACAAATACGGTGTTGTTATTCCACTTCACCTTATACCAAACGTCTACTTTCCCCACGATCTCTACCCGGTGCCCCTCCGATATCACGCTTACAACGGATGAGCCAGCTGACGGCCCATCCATGATGTATGTATTAGGCTCGCCGACGATTCCCGTGAGAATCTTTTCGCCAACGTTGACGTGGACCAGAAATACCATCAGGACGATCACCAGGAATGCCCCTGTCGCCAGGGAACGTTTGCCTTTCCGTTTCCAGAACATAATCAGGCTTACGGAAAATATCGTCATAGCCGCCAGCGCCAAGGAGATAGAGACGTGGTAATCATGGTAGAACGACAGGGCGAGATCCGCGTCGGAAGTTTCGTAGCCATTGAGGTTGAATTTTGTCGCCAGCTCGTCCATTTTCTCCAGCACCGTCTTATCGCTGGTCGCCAGGTAATACAGATTCAGATAGTATAATGCCTGGCCCGGGCGGTTTAATGCCTCTTCTATATACGCCATTTTCAGCAGCATCGAAGGAGTGTATTCGTTTCCAGCCAGTATTGCTTTATAGTGGTCCAATGACTGTGTGTATTGTTTTTTCTCATAGAGCGAGTCTGCCAGAGTGAGCCTGAATGAGGCTACTTGTCCGTAGGAAAGTGCGCAGACGCACATCATGAAGAGCATTCCGAGAAGCCGCCATTTCATTTGTTCCATTGCGTGCTGTTGTTGCGCCATCAATTGCGGAAATGCCATTAAAAAAGACATAATTTCTTTCAGCCCGTCCACCACAACGAACGCCTCCCGATTTCAAGTGCCCAGGATGATTCCGTTGGCAGCCCGGCTAACAATTCGGGTGATGGATAGTGTTGCTTAAGTTTCTTCAGATAATTTAACAGGGTCAACGAAAAATCCTGTGCATTATTCTCACTAATGCCTACCCACGGATTGCTGGCTAGAATTTCCGAAACCCGAGACTCCACATTCATTACGACGGGAACTTGCCTGTACAACGCCTCCAGTATTGGCAATCCATAGCCCTGTCTGCCCGGAACTAGGAACAGATCCGCCAACGAATATTCGCTTTCCTGTTGTTCCATACTTATAAATCCCGGAAAAGAAACACAATGCGCTAACGCCAGCTCCTTGCTTATTCCCATCAATCGTTCCATATCCGGTCCCTTGCCAGCAATCACAATCTCGAGTGTTTTAAAATGCTCCTTAAACCAGCGATCTTCTAAAAGGTATTTTCCTGCAATTAAAATCCAGTCGAGATTCTTCGACGCAAAGATTCTGCTAATGGAGAACAAACGCAGCGTACTGTTCTGCGCCCGTTCATTGCCCGCGGGTTCAGCCGAAGGTACGCCACCTTGATACACGACTTCAAACGGGCGGCTGTAAAGCTGTTCGAGATCTTTCGCGTTCCACTGTGTCATCGTCAGCAAAAGGTTTGCATGAGTCACTCCTTTGGCAATCAGCCAATCGGAAATGTATTGTCTGATAAATGAAGATGGGTTGGCTGATGGCGCTAATAGGCCTGGAGGGTCGGTATAATGCAGCACATAAGGGCTGTATCTGGAAAGATATGCATAAAATCCCGCCTTCGAGCTGAACATAAATGGCATACCGCGCATTGAATGCTGATTTTGACGAAGCCAGTTTTTCAAGCGATTACCCTTGACAAATGGACTCCAGTGATCACCCAATTTGACAACAACCAAGCCCTTGACATATTGATCCATCTGAATGTGATCATAATAACACAGCAGCACTGGTATATGACCTTGGCGCAGCACTTCAATTGCAAGCCCAACAATGTTCCGTTCAATTCCCCCGTATTCGCCAATATGCGGATAAACGATAACACATGTATCTCTTAATTTCATCTACGGATGATAAATCATGAAACTCGTTTTCCTCGTTTCAGCTCACCTTACAAATCGCCATTGCCCGGCAACGATTTGCTCGATTGGCCACTACTATCGAGTACCGTAAATTAATGATGAAAAGGGCTCCGGGACAAGAATATTTCAAATATGGAAAGAATAATCAAAAAAAAGCCATCCATCCATACCCCATTATTGCAGCGGGGATAAATTCCACACCAGGGGACATAGCAGCGATGTCCTTCCTTTTGTGCGCGCTTTTTCTTTCGTTCGTTTAAAGGCTATGTCGATGAATCCCTGATGGCAATATGCTACAGAATTCGTAGTCCTAAACTTTCAGCCATAAGTTGGAGTATTGGGTTGACTCACCATGTCCGCACCCAATATCGGCAGGAGTTAACTGGCGAATTATTGTTTGGTGTTTTGTAACTTCGCTGACCTCGCGTTAAGATTGATAAATGAAAGGAAAGGCACACGACAAGAAAGATCCTGAAGAGCGGTCGGTTGATATTTTTGACAAGGAAGAGATCGCACTGCTTATCACGCAGTTAAAAGATAAAAGTCTGCAATTGATAGCCCGCGAGCGAGAACTCGAAGAGCAGGAAGAGAAAATATCGTCACAAAAAGAAGAACTTACGGCCGCTATCGAGGAGGTGATGTCCAAGAACAGATCACTGGAAGAGACTCTTCAGCAGTTGCGTGATCGCAGTTTCGAACTGGATCAGATTCTCTATCGCACGTCGCATGACTTGCGTAGTCCGCTATCTTCAATCAAAGGAATCTTATCCTTGCTCGAGCTCGAACCACAGTCTGATATTATCAGGAATTTCGGGAAGCATATTGATGATAAGGCAACACAGATGGACAATCTGCTCCGCTCGCTGGCATCGTTGTCTAAATCGATACTTGAAGATGTCGAACTTGCGGCAATCGATCTAAATAAGACGATCTGGCAAGTGGTTAGTGAGTATCGACAATTACCAACCTGGAATGACGTAACAGTAAGCCTGGCACTCCATGAACCGGGAATAAAATCTGATCAGGCTTTGATTGGGATTATTTTTCAATCACTGTTTTCAAATGCGTTTATCTTTCGTGATCCTTTGAAAAAGGGTCACATATTCATCCGAACCCGGCAGGAAAATAAAAATTGGATTATGGATGTGATTGATGATGGCGAAGGGATTGACCCTGCGGTACAACCATTTATCTTTAACATGTTCTACCGCGGATCAGAAAAATCAATAGGCAGCGGATTAGGATTATATGTCGCCAGGAAAGCGGCGGCCCGACTCAATGGAACTATTTCGTTTCACCTGGAACATCCGACAACCCGATTTACCCTTACCCTTCCGTTGCAAGTCTAGCGGGCAATTGCTTCGTCCAGCGATTCAGCGTATGAAATTTCCATTTGATGAAATCTTCCGTGGGGGTATGCCTCATTGATTTTGTTACGGCCAATTTTTACGCTTTGACGAAATACTTCGTCTTGTGGTAATATTTTGACATGGATGTTCAGGTCAAAATCGAACATGCGCTCTTTCCAGTCGACGAAATACCACTCCATTGACGGCTGGTGGAAGACAGTTAACTGACGCTTATCGAAAATCAGCTTTTGAATCCCTAGCTCCTGAACCCATTCTCCGATCTCATTAAAAATCAGTTTGAATTGGTCAATGGGAATGTAAGTAGTCGTAGCTGTCACTAGCAAGGTTGGTTGATTGCAGGGAACCACCGAGATGGAACCATGCCTGAACTCTTTCTTTCGCCCCGGAGAATTTTCTACCATGTTTTAAGATATGAAAAAATCAATAGAAAGCATCCAGCCATACAAACCTTCACCGTTTTTGGCAGGAGGTGAGGTGTCTTTCTGCGGATGGAAAGCTGGATTTCTCCCCTACTACATCCCGCGGGCCGCAGTTCTCACGATATTCGTTCGCTATATGAAGATTATGAAAAATTTTGGGTTACTTTTAGACGAAATGGAAAACTGAATTTTCGATACCAATCGACCGAAACATATAGCACTGTTTCGTCGTTAAAAATTCTTGAAGCGCAATTTCTGTCCTCAGGCCAGTAGAACGGATCCCTTGAAAGTGGCGTGTGAACATTTGATGGCTTAACTAACGAAACGTTACAAGTTACAATGGCGGAAAATCACCACCACTTGGAATACAAAAAGGCGTAGTACTAATGAAAATCTGTTTATCGCTTTGAATCATAAAGAGTTGATAGATCAAAAGGTTAAACCAGACCGACGACACGAACTTGACTGGCTGCGTGCATTTGCAATACTGGTTTTGCTGTTCTTTCACACCGGTAGAATTTTTGACACACAGGCATGGCACATTAAAAACAACGAGACCAGCGACAGTTTCGACTATTGGTTGCCTTTCATCTCTACCTGGAGAATGCCCTTGTTATTTTTGATCTCCGGGGCAGGATCATTCTTTGCCTTCCGAAAGTCTTCTTCCATTCATTTTATTGTTGAGCGGTTTAAAAGACTCATTATTCCCCTGGCCTTTGCGACTGTCATAGTTTTACCGGTCCAGGCCTATTACGAACACAAGGCGGAGTTTATCAACTATTGGGATTTTTATAAATCGGTTCTTAATTTTATACCATATTACAATGGAAATCCTAATTTGTACCATCTATGGTTTCTTGGACACCTATTCGTCTATTCACTGATCGCTGTTCCCATCCTTATGTTCCTCCGGTCACCCCAATCACGCTACCTAAAATCCCGGACCATTCACCCACTGGCCGTTCTTTTGTTACCGCCAGTTATACCCATAATTACAAAACTGATGTTTCTCCCAGATTATCCGGGACGGGGGTTGTTTGCATTTTACTTGTCATTTTTTCTTTTTGGAATGGTTTTTTATTTCAATTCGGATAACAGGGACTTAATTTACAAAAGCAGAACGTATAGTTTAACTGCGTCTTTTTTGATGCTAATTCTGTATGGTTTAAGTTTTGGCTATCAGGAGACGTATTTATTCCATAATATCACTGTGCCGTCACTGCATGAAATAGCATCCGTCTTTGTTGGGTGGTTTTGGTTAATGACACTGTTAGGGTACGCTCAACGTTATTTGAATCATTCTAACCGCTGGTTGGTTGTCGTTAACGAAGGTATTTTTTCGTTCTACATTTTACATCAAACCATAATCGTCGCATTCGGCTATTACATTTGTCAACTTTCATGGAGTATTGCCGCAAAATTTTGGACGATAAATTTTTTGACGTTGCTGTTTTGCGTAGTTTTTTACCTGCTGTTAATCCGACCGTTTAATGTTGTCAGATTCTGTTTTGGAATGAATCGAAGGGTGAAAAGTGATCCGAACGTGGCAAAGTCGAAGAAGCGATATGTAATGCGAGTTCGGTAACATTTTCAGTATCATAGATAACCGGTAACCCGCATCTTATTTTACCTTCCCTGAAAGCTTTAACTCCTCCAAACACGGATCAATGTTGTTTTAGCATTTATGCCCGCCCTAGAGGCGGGCATAAAGCGTATATCGTCACATTATCAGGAGATTTTAAATTTTATCGTTAGAATCCCAGCCCAATGGCAAATCCTTTTATGGAATTCGGATAATCAGACAGGACTGTGGCCGACCCTGTCATCGTATCGATTGTATAGAGCTTCACGGCTCCACCGCTTGTAAAGATAGCATAGGCCGCATTGCTGGTACCCCCAATATCGAACCCGTTGTCCGAGTCAACGTCGAGTCCGAGGCTACCTATTTCCTGCAGGACTCCTTCATTTGGAGGATTTTGGACGAGTAATTTATCAGTGGAACAATCAATGTCGAAAAGCGTCGTGTTCATTGCTCCCGCAAAGTTATTTGTGTAAGCTGCTGCAGAAACGGATGGTGTACCCGGGTTTAACATCATGTCGACAGCTGCGACAGCACCTGTAACAGGATGCAACCTCAAATTCTGACCAGTGTTGCTGCCGGCACGGCTTGCCAGACTTTTTCGCGTGCATGCGGCCCTTGCACCGCGATGATCGCGCGATCACGTCGCGGTGTAATCGTGACGCTCGAGGCGAATGCATCGCGCTGTTGCGCCATCCAGGCCAAATCCTTGTTGCAAGTCGCAGCGTTCACCACAATCCGATACCAATCTTCGCGCAGATAATAAACGATCAAATCGTCGAGTACCCCGCCCTGCTCATTCAGCAAGCAGGAATACATCGCCTTACCGGGGATTTGCAGGC
>JANNPM010000062.1:0-4549 GCA_031400145.1 Chryseolinea sp.
CGACCCTGAAGTAGCTTTAGGCAACACACTTGCTACCCAGGGTGTCGACTTCTGGTCGCCACCTACGACTAGATCTTATGGATTTAATCTACAGGTAAGTTTCTAATTACGATAAGATTTAATGCTATGAACTT
This sequence comes from Chryseolinea sp., assembly GCA_031400145.1. Classification (GTDB taxonomy): domain Bacteria; phylum Bacteroidota; class Bacteroidia; order Cytophagales; family Cyclobacteriaceae; genus Chryseolinea. The sequence continues at coordinate 135 of JANNPM010000062.1, forward strand.
TATGAAAAATATACTAACCCTTACACGTTTCGGATTATTAATGGGTATGTTGGCCTTTCCGCTGGCCTGCACCGATAACTTTGATGAGGTGAACACAGATAGTTCACGGGCTTCACTGAGTGATCCCGCTGTTGCTGCTGATGCAGCCAATGGTCTATTCTCTTCTGCGTTATCGCGTGGCCTCATGGAAGCCGGTGAGTTTCAGCGTGTGCAGGCACTTTATGCTGATCTTTACGCGCAGTATTTTGCTACCTCAGCCAAATACTTTGCCTCTGATCGCTATGCCATCAATCAATCCTGGCTGGATTATGGGTGGGAGCGTTTTTATCCGCGTGATATCAATAATCTGGTCACCATTCTTAACAGTGAATACGCTACAGCAAATCAAAAATTGATAGCAAAAATCTGGAAGGCATTTCTCTTTCACCGAATGGTGGAATTCTATGGCGACATTCCCTACTTCAGTGCGGGTAATCCGGATGTAGCTGAGAAGTACGACAGCCAACGTGAAATTTATTATGATATGTTTACTGATATTAAAGATGCGTCTGATAATCTTGATCTGAGCATTGTTAACTCCTACAGCGGAAAAGATATCATCTACAGCGGAGAGACAGCAAAATGGAAGAGGTTTGCAAATACGCTTCGGCTACGCCTGGCTCTGCGCATCGTAAATGCAGACCCGGAAAAGGCAGAGCTGGAGGCAAAGGCAGCTATTGAAGCAGGTATTTTTACAAGTAACTCAGACAATGCATTGGCTAAGGTTAACTCAACCCTGCCTAATGCCTTAAATCAGATAACAGGGTGGAATGAGTTCCGTATGAGTGCTACAAGCGAAAGTATATTAGTCGGTTATGACGATCCGCGCCTGTCTGTATTTTTTGCCGTTGCTGCAGGAGGTGCCGGTGAAGATACCGCTTACACAGGTAAGTTTAATGGTATTCGTAATGGTCTGCCTTCAAGCGATTTGGATTTAGCGGAAAACAAAAATCAGAACAATTCAAATGTAGGGCGGCAATTTGGCAGAGATACTATGAACGAGAATCCCAGAGTTGTACTAACCTATGCAGAAGCCTGTTTTATGATGGCAGAGGCCGTCATGAAAGGATGGGCCACCAGTGGCACCGCACAAGAATGGTACGAAAAAGGCATAACCGCTTCAATGAATCAATTTGGTATTACTGATGCTACAACAATCTCCGGTTACATTAGCAGCACCAATGTCGCTTCACAGCCGGTTGGCCTTGACAGAGGGATTACACAATTACCTGTTGTTTTCTCTGGCAATACGGCAGAGCAACTGGAGCAAATAATAACCCAAAAATGGATCGCCACTTATCCGGATGGTTTTCAAGCATGGGCTGAGTTTAGAAGAACGGGTTATCCTAAGCTGTATACTATAGGAAGTTATGATCCGGCAACAGATGTGCCGGCAGGTTCATTTGTACAGCGCGTTCCTTACACCAGTACTATGCGATCTTTAAACGCTGACGGGATCGCGGAGGCTGAAAGCCGAATGGGTGGAAGCGGACAAAATGTTAAACTCTGGTTTGCTGGAGGCAATTAAACTACGTTAACTTCTTATATAAAGCCGGGTCAGATTTATCTACCCGGTTTTTTTTAACGATAATGGGATGATCGGATTAACGAAATTACATAGCATACTATTTATAGCTTATTGCAGCTGTTCGCTGATAACTTTTGACGCTTTCCCGCAACCTAAAAAACAACAGCTTAAAAAACCCATGCGAGGCGTGTGGCTTACCAGTGTGGCAAGTGATGCCCTTCATTCACGAAAAAATATAAAGGAAGCAGTAACACTTTGCCATCAACTGGGATTCAATACCATTTTTGTGGTGACGTGGAACAGCGGTTACACACTGTATCCCAGTGAAGTATTAAAATCAATTACAGGAAAGTCAATCGACCCTTTATTTGAGGGTCGTGATCCGCTTCAGGAATTAATCGAAGAAGCGAAACGAGTGAATATAAAGGTGCACGCCTGGTTTGAGTTTGGGTTTTCCGCTTCTTATAAGGATTCAACGGGTGGCTCTATTCTTCAGGCAAAACCCGAGTGGGCATCGCGTGATCAATCGGGTAAGATCACTGAAAAGAATGGCTTTCAATGGATGAATGCCCTTCATCCGGAGGTTCAGGATTTTATAAAATCACTTATACTGGAAGTAATTCAAAACTATGAGATAGATGGAATACAAGGAGATGACCGATTGCCGGCATTACCATCAAATGGCGGATATGATGATTTTTCAGTTTCTCTATATAAAAAGGAGCATGCCGGAAATGAGCCCCCGCAAAATGAAAAGGACTACGATTGGATAAAATGGCGCTCTGCACAACTAAATTCTTTCCTGAAAGAGTTGGTGCAAGAAATCAGAAATCAAGATCCAAAAGTGATTATTTCTATGGCACCCAGCATTTATCCGTGGAGTGAAGAAAATTATCTTCAGGATTGGCCCGCATGGCTATCAATGAACCTTATTGATATCATTATCCCACAGGTATATCGTTATAATTTTGATGCATATCAGCGGGAGATCGATAAAATAATTGATGAGCAATTGGGTAACTTTAATCGGTCACACTTCTATCCTGGAGTTCTGTTGCAAGTGGATGATTACAATCCTGACCCATTACTGCTCGCAAAAACAATAGACTACAATCGCAGTTGTCATATCAAGGGTGAAGTATTTTTCTTTTTTGAAGGAATCAAAAAGTATAAACAGTTCTTTACAGACCGGTATAAAAATTAAAGAGTGAGAAGGTCATAAAAAAAACCTTGATAGAAATCACTCCCTTTCAATACGAACTATAAATCACGCTTAAGCTTTTCAACTGTAAACACGAGCGCTCTATTTGTCTAATTCCTGGCAAAGATCATTACTGAGGGAACTATAAAGGTTGAAGACTATTTCCGGGGGCCCACAGAGGACGCCGAAAATGAAACCGCAGAAGAATTTACAACTGACGAACTGGATCAAATTAATGTGAATCAGTTATACAACCAGTACCGGGAAAAATATGGAGTTCCGTTTCCTGACGAAATAAAAGAGATTCGGAAACAATACGGATTGTCGGCCACAAAAATGTCGGAGATATTGGGCTTTGGCGTTAATAGCTACAGGCAATATAAAGTTCTTTCACCTGCAGGAATGTTAGAAACAAAGGGTATTCAAATTCAGTTGTTACTGAGGTTCATTGCATTGATTCCTCGATAAGCTTTCTTGCTAACATAGTTTCTAGTTGGTCCGTAATCCTTCCAGGTCTGTTTCGACGGAATCTTTCCGTTCTTCAACTTGTCCATGATCATGTTGTTGATGATAGCATACATGTCCTTCTTTTCTGATGTTTTTTTCATAACCATCTTGTTTAAGTGAAACTTTGATTTTAGGTGGCCACGTGTCCGGGCTTTTGCCGGAAAACAAAAAACAACTCAGCTGACACAAGCTTGCGCCAAAAGGAAAAGGAATATCAATGGGGGTTCCTGGAATGACGAAGAAATAAAAGGGGGAAACCGTTTATATGCCGGAAGCTTTTGGCATCAAGCCCGGGAAAAGGCCGAACTTTGGTTGGATAAAAGCAAGTAGAGATACCGGACCATGGTCCGGAATCTCTAGTTAATGTTGCCAGTATTTTTCGGTAGAGCAATCCACAACAAATTCAATCATCGACAAAACTCAAAGCAGCAGCAATTGTAGTGAGACGTACATCCAGGTAGCTAACTGGCAATTGAGGAAAGATACATGATCTTTCCATATCCATTAGCAACCATATCGCGAAGGAACAACTTAGTAAGAACCACCAGGCTGGAAATATTCAGATCTGTGATTTTTAGTTCCTGTCGTATATCTGTATCCATGAATTCGCCATAGAGTCCCTGGCCTGCATCATTGATAAGAATGGTGATGGGTAGTTCCAGGGCTTTAATCTCATCGTAAAGTTCAAATGCATTATCGGGTTCGAACAGATCCTTTGAAATCGATATTACATCGACCGGATACTGGTCCATATTTCGTCAGCTACACGAACGAGGTCGTCCGTACTTCGTGCAACAATGATTAGATTATAGCCATCCTGCCATCCCTGTCCAATATTTTTACAAGTTCATATCCGATGCTGCGGTACCACCGGTTACCACGGCGTATAGTTTGTTATTTTCCATAAAGCATTTTCATTGGTTATAATATATAATGGTTGCGGTAAAATGGCGCCAATTTAGTACTCCCCATTCTTTGGACCACTTTTTGGTCCTTCTCAGTTAAGAATAACTAAATTCATAGTTGTTATTATGCATGTTGGAATGTGGGTAACTCCCGTCCCTACAAAAGGGAATATTTCGCAGTTGTTTAATTGACGGGAGTTATCCATCATTTCAACATTAAACCAATTGCGTCTCG
>JANNPM010000054.1:0-3618 GCA_031400145.1 Chryseolinea sp.
ATCAATTTTATGAACCTGAGCACGGCCCGTTCGGAAAAGCGGTCGAAGGAAGTGGGAATCAGAAAATCAATCGGTTCTGTTCGCACACAACTCATCACGCAATTCTTTAGTGAATCAATCATGGTCTCATTCCTTGCACTCTTGGTAGCCATGCTGATGGTACTTGTTGCGTTGCCATCGTTCAATATCATCGCTGATAAAAAAATGATTTTACCATGGTCCGAGCCAGTTTTTTGGCTGATCAGTATTGGATTCAGCGCGATGACCGGTCTCTTTGCCGGAGTCTATCCTGCGCTATTTCTATCTTCTTTCCAGCCTGTGAAAGTATTGAAGGGCACTTTTAGGATAGGGCGGCTTGCATCCCTTCCCAGAAAGGTGCTCGTCGTCATGCAATTCACCATTTCGATCACCCTAATCATAGGAACGATGGTCGTTTATAAGCAAATTCAGCATGGCCAGAACCGGCCGATGGGCTACAACCGCGACGGATTGATCACTACTGGTGTCAACGAAGATCGGCATAAGCATTATGAAGCTATTCGAACAGAATTAAAAAATGAGCGAGTGATTGTCGAGATGACTGAATCGGGAAGCCCTACAACTGGCGTATGGAATACAAACGGTGGTTTTGACTGGGAAGGTAAGGATCCGGATCAGGCTGTCGACTTCCCGAACAATCCTGTCAGCCATGAATATGGAAAAACAATTGGCTGGCAGATAAAGGAAGGCAGAGATTTTTCAAGGGACTTTTCCTCTGATTCCCTAGCATTCATTCTGAATGAATCTGCGGTAGCATTCCTCGGCTTCAACGATCCTGTGGGCAAGATACTTCGCTGGGATGGCAGACCTTATACAATAATTGGCGTTGTGAAGGATTTACTGGTACAGTCTCCTTATCAGCCCGTGCGACCATCGCTGTTTCACCTCTCCAGAGAGTCAGAGAATGTTATCATTATGAAGCTGGATCCCACCCGGAGCCCTCAGGAAGCACTGAGCAAAATTGAATCGGTATTTAAAAAACATAATCCATCCTCGCCTTTCCAGTCAACTTTTGTTGATGAAGACTACGCCTTGAAATTCGGCAATGAAAAACGTATCGGTACGCTCGCAGCATTTTTTGCGATACTGGCTATTCTCATCTCGTGCCTTGGGCTGTTCGGACTTGCTTCGTTCGTTGCGGAGCAACGAACAAAAGAAATAGGCATAAGAAAGGTGCTGGGCGCGTCAGTCGCAAATTTGTGGCGAATGCTTTCAAAAGATTTTGTTTTTCTCGTGATAATTTCTTGCTTGATCTCTATTCCGCTCGCCTGGTATCAACTTGATAACTGGCTAAAAGACTATGAATACAGGACAGATATACCCTGGTGGATATTTGCCGTGTCAGCTGTTGGCGCACTAGCCATCACGTTGCTTACAGTGAGCTTTCAGGCCATCAAAGCTGCGTTAATGAACCCCGTGCAAAGCTTAAGATCGGAATAAACAGCCTATCTCGAAATCGCCATGATCCTTAAATGCGCGTCACACGACTTTAATGATATTTATGAAGTTATCAACGATGCGGCCGCTGCATATAAGGGCGTGATTCCGGCGGACCGTTGGCGGGAAACTTATATGCCACAAGAGGAACTCACAATTCAGATTAAAGAGGGCGTTGAGTTTTGGGGATATAAGGATAATGATCGGATTGTTGGCGTGATGGGTATCCAACACAAGGGTGATGTAACGTTGATTCGCCATGCGTATGTCCGAACCAGCCATAGAAACAAGGGAATAGGTGGCAAACTCCTGAATAACCTGCTGGAACAGACGACAAAACCAGTGTTGATCGGGACCTGGGTGGACGCCCGGTGGGCAATCACCTTTTATGAAAAGTATAATTTTCGGTTGGTGTCAAATGACGAGAAGGACCGGTTGCTTGCCAAATATTGGAGAATCCCGCAAAGACAGGTAGAAACCTCGGTTGTCCTGGCCAGGGAAATTCAAAGTTAGTGGCCGGAAGTCTTTTGATCGCTTAAATACCAAATCGTTTAATTAGCTGAATGCTTTTGTTGGTTGTGAGGCTTATCATATTTTTGTTCTGTTTTGGTAATTATGGAGAAAGAAGGTTTAGCCCGGTGGATTCAGCAGATAACGAAGGAATTATCCCTCGAACTTAAGTACGTTCAGGCAGTAACGACCCTTCTGGCTGAGGGTGCAACCATTCCCTTTATCGCGCGCTACCGCAAAGAGCTTACGGGTACCATGGACGAAGTAATGATTGCCTCGGTCCGAAACAGGCTCGAACAACTCCAGGAACTGGATGCAAGACGCGAGGCGATTATCACGTCTATTGAAAAACAGGGAAGGCTCTCTGTCGAGGTTATGCAGGCGGTCGTGCAGGCGGAGACGCTCGCACAACTGGAGGACATCTACCTCCCCTTCAAGCCTAAAAGAAAAACCCGCGCAAGTGCAGCGCGGGAAAAGGGTCTGGAACCTCTCGCCACAAAGCTAATAGAAGAGGAAGAATTTGATCCGGAGGTATTTGCAGCTTCATTCATTGATGCAGAAAAAGACGTGTTGAATGTGGATGATGCCCTTTCTGGCGCACGAGACATCATCGCTGAGGGCGTAAGTGAAAATCCAGTGGTCCGCAAGAACGTCCGGGAGCTGTTCTGGCATGAGGGCATCATTGAATCCAATGTATTAAAAGGGAAGGAAGGCGAAGGACAAAAATACAAAGACTACTTTGCATGGAAAGAACCTATTGCCCAGACGCCTTCGCACCGCTTGCTGGCTATGCGCAGAGGGGAAAAAGAAGGCATTTTGTCACTGGATATTTCGCCGGAAGAGGAAAAGGCAGTGCAAGCCATGGAACGCATTTATATCAAAAAGGAGAATAAAGCTTCGAACCAGATCAGGCTTGCCGTCAAAGATTGCTACAAGAGACTTCTCAAGCCGTCGCTGGAGACCGAGGTGAGGATGGAATCAAAGATGAGGGCGGATGAAGAGGCTATAAAAGTGTTCGCCGATAACCTCAAAGACCTGTTGCTGGCTCCACCACTGGGACAAAAGAATGTGATGGCGCTTGATCCGGGCTTCAGGACGGGCTGCAAACTCGCGTGCCTGGACCGTCAAGGTAAACTGCTGCACAATGAAACGATTTACCCTAACGAGCCACAACGCGAAACTGTCAAAGCATCGGCAATCATCAAGAACCTGTGCGAAAAATTTAACATAGAAGCGGTCTCTATCGGCAACGGAACGGCTGGACGCGAAACGGAAACTTTTGTGAAGGGTGTCGGACTAAGCCATAAGATCATCATTACGATGGTGAATGAAAGTGGAGCATCAGTATATTCAGCATCCGACCTGGCACGTGAGGAATTTCCGGATAAAGACATCACGGTAAGAGGAGCAGTTTCTATCGGCAGAAGATTGATGGACCCCCTTGCCGAATTAGTAAAGATCGATGCCAAATCGATCGGCGTAGGGCAATATCAGCATGATGTAGATCAATCAAAATTGAAAAACGGCCTTGATGGAACGGTGATGAGTTGTGTAAATTCCGTCGGCGTTGAAGTCAATACCGCCAGCAAAGAGTTGTTGTCCTATGTATCTGGTTTAAGCCCAGCGCTGGCC
>JANNPM010000084.1:0-1965 GCA_031400145.1 Chryseolinea sp.
TGTTGGCTTCTGTTCCAAATATCTTTTTGAAGCCGAAATCGGTGAAAGGATCAAGGTATTTTTCGGTAAGCGCCATGATCAAAAATAACGGTATTATTTTGGTTAGTCCACAGTGCGCATGTACCGGCCCTCGCTGATCCCTGATCTGTACTTGCATGATTGCCCCGCCTTTAGGTCGAGGAATTCTTGCGCCGTACGGAAGCCTGTTAAATAAAAAAAACCGATTAACAATTCTATACCTACTGACGTTTTTCTTCGTAGCTGGAATTGTATCCGGTCGGACGATTGGGATTAGGTGATTATGTCTATGTTTTGATCCACTTCATCTCATTTTAAGCTGACTATACAATCCTTTGCGTATAGTAACGTATTCATTGATATGAGGGCGACGATAACACATTATAACCACCGGCTTGTTAATCAGATTCTGAATCGGACAGCACTATTGGCTATGTTTCATGCGGCATGCATTTTTCAAGCGGCGGGTGAGAAAAATCCGGGAAGCTTCATCGAGAATAAGGGACAATGGCCTTCCCAGGTTCTGTATGCAACCGACATCCCGGGGGGAATGCTTTACATTGAGCGATCCAGGTTACTATACGCGTTTCAAGAGTCTGTTCATCAACGTCACGGCCAGTTATCGAAGATCGCTCCGGGTGATCACAAGAGCGCGATTAAGGGCCATGCCGTTGAACTAAAATTTATGAATGGTAACGACAAAGTTACTGTGCGGGGCCTTGGTGTTTCGCCAACGATATTCAACTACTGGATAGGGAATGAACCGGCAAAATGGGTGCAAAACGCACGGGCGTTTGAGAGTGTGGAGTTGGACGACGTGTATCCTGGAATCAACCTCAAGTTATACAAAAACGGCGAATCCATTAAATATGATTTTATTGTGACCACGAAGGGGAAAATAGAAGATATTCTATTGGAATATTCCGGAATGGAAAGCATCAAATTGGAAAATAAAGACTTAACCGTTGGCACTTCGTTGGGACAGTTTACAGAAATGGAACCTTATGCTTATCTCGATAAGGATGGGAACAAAAAAGAAGTAAAATGTAACTTTTCACTGCAGGGAAACCAGATAACATTTGAAACATCCGGTTCATGGGAAAGGGAGGCAAGCCTCGTTATTGATCCGCTTATTGTTTTTTCCGCATACTCCGGCTCGACTGCCGATAACTGGGGGAATACCGCCACCTACGATAATTCCGGAAATCTGTATTCTGCAGGCATTGTGTCCTCCTCAGGCTATCCTGTAAAAACAGGCGCCTATCAGACATCTTTTGCAGGAGGAAGTTGGGATGTTGGAATTATGAAATTTGATTCGGCAGGTACTCAATTGATTTATGCCACCTATTTGGGCGGAAGCGCTTCAGAAACGCCGCAAAGCCTGGTTGTAAACGATGCCGGTGAATTGCTCATTCTCGGAACAACCAGTTCTAGAAATTTTCCTGTCACCAACGCATCTGTATTCGGCGGTGGTGACAACTTTGAACCCATGGAAGGAGTTCCATATTCAAACGGATCGGATCTCTTCGTATCAATGCTTAGTGCCGACGGAAAAAAACTACAGGGGTCTACATACCTAGGCGGAAGCAATAACGATGGCATAAATTTTATTTCGGGGCAATTCGATACCCGCACAATGGTTGAGAGTCCCTTATGTAAGAACTATGGCGATCAGTTTCGGGGTGATATTATTACCGACAAAGATGGTTACATCTATATAGCCTCGAATACAACGTCGTCGGACTTTCCTTCAACGGTGAACACTTATGCAGGGGGATCGCATGAGGGCATCATCGTTAAGCTGAAACCGGATCTATCTGGCATCCTGTGGAGTCGCTATTTAGGCGGCTCCGGTACTGATGCGGCTTACTCGCTGAAGCAGGACAGTGTTTCCAACATTTTCATCGCAGGAGGAACCACCAGCACGGATTTCCCTGGCATTAACGG
>JANNPM010000089.1:0-1807 GCA_031400145.1 Chryseolinea sp.
ACGAAAAGCTAGCGCAATTTGCCACACATCAAATGAGCTCTGAATTTCGCCGAAAAAGGGTCTACTATTCGTGGGTTGTTTTCAGAAACCTAAAATTCAACACAAAGAACCTGGCAGTCCTTTTTAATAAACATCAGACCCCCATTACCGTCATCCTCGGCAAGTATGATCACGTGATCAGACCTGAAGATTTAGACGGGTTCCTGAATAGCCTGACAACCGTCCGGAAAGAGATCGTTCCGGCGGGGCACCATGGGCTGATCGAAACCTCCGGGCGGTTCTTTGAATCAGTGAAAAGTGAATAGTGAAAAGCTGCGGAGTAACGTGTATTTTTGTGGCCTCAAAACCAACTCTCTCCCGAATCCATGATTCTATTTTTCAGGTCGAAGGCCAACACGATTTATGCAGTTGGCGTGACGCACAGTTTAGAAATTCCAGACATTCAGAAACTTAGCTGGCTATTCAATACTGCAGAGCTGCTAACAGAAAAGAAGCTGGAAGGTAATTTTCTGGGGCCGCGTAAAGAAATGGTTAGTCCCTGGAGCACGAATGCCGTCGAGATCACTCAAACCATGGGGCTTACGGGCATACCACGCATAGAGGAATTCTTTGTCGTTGCCAAACCCAATGTGAAGCATGACCGGATGCTTCAGGTTCTCTATACCGTCCTCGACCAGGATCTTTTTACAATTAATCATTCGCCTGATCCGGTACTGGAAATTGAAGATATCGCATCATACAGCGCAAAGGAGGGACTCGCTTTAAATCCAGAGGAGATCTTATATCTCGAGCGAGTGGCCACCTCGCGTGGACGAAAGCTTACCGACAGCGAAGTGTTTGGGTTTTCGCAGGTCAACTCAGAACATTGCCGCCATAAGATCTTTAATGGAACCTTCATCATCGATGGTAAAGAAAAAGAGCTGACGTTGTTTCAGCTCATTAAAAAGACGTCTAAAGAAAATCCGAACCTGCTGATATCTGCCTATACAGACAACGTTGCATTCGTGAAGGGTCCACGTATAGAACAATTCGCGCCGCGCAGGCAAGACATCGCTGACTATTTTGAGATAACGGATTTCGATTCGGTGATCTCCATAAAAGCGGAAACGCATAATTTTCCCGCCACCGTCGAGCCATTTAACGGTGCCGCTACAGGTTCCGGAGGAGAAATACGCGACAGACTTGCTGGCGGCAAAGGTTCACTACCGCTTGCCGGGACGGCTGTGTACGTTACTTCTTATCCACGCCTCGACGGCGGACGCATCTGGGAGAAAAAGTTTGCTGCACGTAAGTGGCTGTACCAGTCCCCGGAAGAGATTCTCATTAAAGCCTCGGATGGAGCATCCGATTTTGGAAATAAATTCGGACAACCACTCATCTGCGGCAGCGTCCTCACCTTTGAACACTTTGAGGGCGACAAGAAATTCGGCTTCGACAAGGTGATCATGCTGGCCGGCGGTATCGGCTTCGGCAAGGAAAAAGATAGTCAGAAAGAACACCTCACTGCAGGTGACAAGATCGTGCTGCTTGGAGGTGACAATTACCGCATAGGCATGGGAGGCGGTGCGGTATCCTCTGTGGCCACCGGTGAATACGGCAATGCGATCGAGCTTAATGCAATCCAGCGCTCCAATCCTGAGATGCAAAAGCGCGTGATGAACGCTATACGCGCTATGGCCGAATCCGATAACAATGAAATCGTCTCGATCCATGATCACGGCGCTGGCGGTCATCTAAATTGCTTGTCAGAATTGCTGGAAGAAACAGGAGGCACCATTCATCTTGATAAGCTTCCCGTTGGCGATCC
>JANNPM010000098.1:0-5627 GCA_031400145.1 Chryseolinea sp.
CGACACCGTACTATTGAGCATCTCAACCGATGCAGGTCTTTCAAATTACCTGACAAAACAAAAATCCTTACTCAAGGTAGATGATATCTATCTCATCACCCCCACGGGCAGGATACGTGCATCCACAGATCCGGCTGTTCAAGGGAGCTTTATTGATCCCGACGGGGTAACGTTTGACCGGGCGAAGTCAGTCATCTATTTCTCATCGATCAGGAGAAACAACGTCCGGAAGAACTATACAACCTTTGCCGCCGGGGCGGTAAGCGATTCCTCAGGTGTGAAAGACATAATCATTGTTAAGATCGATCTCACACCCGCGTATAAAGTACTGAAGAACTATCAGGGCCTTGGGGCAACGGGTGAAGTGATCCTGGCACGCCAGGACCCAATCTCCAGAAAAATTGCGCTGGTCAGTCCGCTGAGAAATGACACTTCCGCGGCAATACAGCTTCGCGATCCGTCAGACAAATTCGCAGCTGCCTTTTCCCCGGTATTCGACGGAACATCTATGTCACTGCAGGGAGAGGATTACCGCGGTGTGAAAGTATTGGGAGTAGCGCGAAAAATTGAACTTGCCAATCTCGGGTTGATCACCAAGATAGACGCGGATGAAGCCTACGGTGAAACAGGAGAATTGACTACTGTTTTCCTTTATGCAGGATTGTGCATTCTTGCGCTGGCAACATTGCTGGCAATGATGTTTTCGCGTTCAATCACCAGGCCCCTTTATAGCATGCGTACAACCCTGGGAATGGTGGCGCAAGGTATCCTCCCGGAGGCTTCTGAAGAAAAGAGCAGTGATGAGTTCGGCCAAATGAGCACGAAGGTTGATGAACTCGTTCTTTCCCTTAAGAACAACGCAACTTTTGCCCAGCGTATCGGGGAAGGGAAATACGACACTGATTTCAAGCCGGCAAGTGACAATGATATACTCGGTATGTCGTTGATAAACATGCGCAACAACCTGATCGAAAATGAGAGACGTGATAAGGAACGCAACTGGATCGTAAGAGGTGTCGCTGAGATCAGTGAGATCCTGAGAATGCACGACACGATTGATTCGCTCGGCGACGACGTCATCAAATTTATACTTGAAAAGATCGGTGCAATTCAGGGTGCGTTTTATATTGTCAATGATGACGACGTTCAGCGTGTCGTCATCGAGATGAGGGCAAGCTATGCCTATACAAGGAAAAAATATCTCAAAGCTAAGTTCAGATTTGCCGAGGGCCTCGTCGGTCAGGCCGCAGCCGAAAAGGATACTATATTAAGGACTGAGATTCCCGATGACTATGTTTCAGTAACGTCCGGTATCCTTGGCGATCAACTTCCGAAATGTATCCTGATCATTCCATTGATCACCAATGAGGAGGTGTATGGTGTGCTTGAATTTGCTGGTTTTCGCAAGTTCGACACCTCACAGGTAAAGTTTGTGCAGGAATTATCACTTATCCTCGCGAGAACGATCTTCAACATCAAGGTCAATGAACGCACTCGCAAACTCCTCGCCGAATCGCAGGAAATGAGCAATGAGCTCAAGGAGAAGCAGGAAGTGCTCCGCCAGAACGCCGAGGAAATGCAGTCGACGCAGGAAGAACTCGAACGTTCCAACAAAAAGCTCGAAGAGCAAATCGAAGAGGTAAACAGGACGCAAAAGCGAATGCAGCTGCTGTTGGAAAATGCTTCTGAAGTCATTACTATCTATGAAGAAGATGAAAGCATCCGTTACATCTCACCTTCTGTAGAATCCATCCTGGGATATGGTCAGAAAGAAATGATCGGCAAGAGCGACATCGACAAGGTCCACCCTGATCATCGTGAAATATTCAAAGATCTGTTCGTGAGAATGAAGGCCGATCCGGATGATAAGGCGACTGTGCAATACGAATATCGTGACAAGAATGGCAGTTTCGTATGGATCGAATCTACAGGAACAAACTGCATGTCAAATCAGGCCATTCATGGATTTATTCTCAATTCACGTGACATCACAGAGAGAAGAAGGGCCGAACAGGAACAGCGTATGCGAAGCAAAATGCAGGCATTGTCTGAAAATTCGCTCGATCTGATAACACGCCTGGAGGGGGAATCAATTTCGTATATCAACCCCGTTATCCAGGAATACACAGGCAAGGTGCCGTCATTTTTCATCAACAAGAAGGTAAAAGAAGCGGATCTCGATAAGTCCATCCTGGATGGATGGTTGAGGATCGTTGAAGAGGTTAACACCACAAATGAAAAGGCTACAACTGAGCTTGACTTTTCCTCTGAGATGGGTAAGCGGATCATGCAGGTAAATGCAATCCCGGAATTCGATGAATTTAACAAGGTGGAGTCGGTGCTTGTTGTTTCCCATGACATTACGGAACGGAAGATGATCGAGTTGGAGATCCAGAACAAGAATAAGAAGATCACTGAAAGTATAAACTACGCCAAGCGTATTCAGAACGCGATCCTCCCTAACTCGCGCGTTATCGGCAAGGCACTTCCTGATTCGTTCATATTATATAAGCCACGTGACGTGGTCAGCGGCGATTTTCCATGGTTTATGCAGATCAAGGATGAAATTTTTATCGCCGCTGTAGACTGTACCGGCCACGGTGTTCCAGGTGCATTGCTATCATTGATCGGCTATTTTTTACTGAATGATATTGTTCGAAGCCGGAAGATTACTGAGCCTGGAAAAATTCTTGACCTGCTCGACGAAGGAGTAACAACCACCCTGCGTCAGGATGAAGATGCCACAACAAAAGATGGTATGGACATCGCTTTGTGTAAGATAAATGTTGCCAGCCGCCAGGTAGAGTATGCAGGTGCACACCGTCCGTTGTACATTGTAAAGAATGGCGTGATGGAGGAAGTGAAAGGAAATAAATTCCCTATAGGTGGCGGTATTTTTAAGAACCAGACTAACTTTACCAATACGAAAATTACCCTCGACAAAGGAGATTCAATCTACTTCAGTTCGGATGGCTTCCCGGATCAATTCGGTGGGCAGGAAGGCAGGAAGTTCGGGCCGAAGAAGGTGCGTGAAATTATTGAAAAGGTTCACACCACACCGATGAAAGAAGCAATGGGGATTTTCGACGAGGAATGGGAAGGCTGGCGAGCTGATACAAAACAAACCGATGACGTGCTGCTGATCGGTATCAGATTTTAAGGTTACACCATCGTGCGGCAAACGCTTTAAATGATAAAAACTTATATCTTAGTGAACCACAATCAATTTAATCCTAATCTTCTGAAGCATGAATTTTATTTTTGATCTGCACCGCACCATGATGTCGCAGAACCTGATTCTGGTGTATCAGGGTGACTTCACCCAGGAGAGCACCAAGTCCATTCTGTCCATGGCCGAGCGAAATCTGGATTCCACTGGTGAAGATTCCAGTATCAAGCGAAAGGTGTTCAATGTTATGGTAGAAGCGCTTCAAAATATTGTTAAGCATAGCGACGAACTGATCGATGGCCAGGCGCGAAGCCATGCCGCGATATTTCTTATTGGCAAAGAAGCCAACCGTTACAGCATCATGTCCGGTAACCCAGTGCAAAAGGGAAATGTCGAAAAACTGAAGACCTCCCTCCAGCACATTAATGGCCTTGACAAAGACGGATTAAAAGATCTCTACAAAGATATTATCAAGAACACGACCATTTCGGAAAAAGGCGGCGCGGGTCTTGGCTTTGTAGATATGGCAAGAAAATCTGGAAGCAAACTTGAATTCGAGTTTCCTGAAATGAATAATGATTACTGCTTCTTTTGCCTGAAGGTTAACGTCCCACGGGATGCTGAGTGATTACTTGATTGATAGAATAACTAAATAGATCTAACATGGAAATTTTAAATCTTGAGGGAACAGAAGACACCCCGAAGATAATCCTCGATAAGAAAAACGGCATTTTTGAAATATCAGGTCGGTCACTTCCGGAAGACTCTGCAGAATTCTACAGACCAGTGCTGGAGTGGATAGAACAATATGGCGGTGGGCCTAATCCATCAACAGAATTCGTATTTAAACTGGAATATTTCAACACAGCATCTTCAAAGCTGATACTGGATGTGCTATCTGCCCTTGAAGACATCAAAAACATGAAGATCATGTGGTATTTTCATGAAGATGATGAAGATATGGAAGAGGCCGGCCAGGAGTTTTCCGAGCTGGTGGAGATTCCATTTGAATTCAAGACTTACTAGTCTTACAACTGCGCTTCCCGATCGATTGTTTTGCCCTGAAGGACACCGGCCCATTGGATTCCAATGGCTGGGTAAATCGACATTTTTTGATCTTATGATATTACCTTTTTTCTATGAGTGAAGAAATACTCAAGGCGCTCACCCAACTTTTTGCAATAATCACAAAACAAGATGGCGGAGTAACAGAAGGTGAACGTCAGTTCGTTATTAACTTCTTTCAAACTGAACTCGACCGCGATTCCATCAAGGAATACCTGGATCTTTACGATCAGTTCTCAGGCTATGGCAAAGAGGAGGAAGCCGGCAAAGTAAAGCTCACATCCGTTAAGGATTCAGTTAAGACCCTTGGCATCTGTAAGAAAATCAATAAAACGCTCACCCAGAAGCAAAAGGTTGTCGTGCTTATCAAGCTTCTGGAACTCGTAGCGACGGACAAGAATTTCACACCGCAACGGATGGAGATCATCAATACCGCCTCGTCGGTATTTAACATTGGTCAGTACGAGTACCAGCTCATAGAGAGTTTTGTTATTACAGCAGAAACGTCATCCCTGAATTATGCCGACATTCTGATATTGGATAGTAGCGAAGCGACTGCCGGCCGGCAGAATAAACACGTTCATGGTCACATCGGCGGCAATTTGATTTTTATGCGCGTCCGCAGCGTGGAAATGTATTTCACAAAATATCTCGGAGAGGAATCAAACGCGCTGAATGGATTCCCCATGCAGCCTAATCGTGTATACCTGTTCTCACATGGAAGCACGATCAAGACACAGGCGGGCGATGCATTGTATTACAGCGACCTGGTTGCCCATTACAATGAAGAACTGAAAACAACTAAGCTCTCGTTCAATGTAATGATCGACGAGCTCAAGTTTCCCACTGGCGCGATAGGCCTGCGTGATGTGATTATTTCTGAAGGTCCCGGTAAGCTGATAGGCATTATGGGCGCCAGTGGAGCCGGAAAGACAACCCTGCTTAACGTGATGGCTGGTCTGGTAAAGCCCACAAAAGGAAAGATCGTTGTAAACGGCTTCGATATCAACGCAAAAAAAGATGAAGTTCATGGTGTGATCGGATATGTATCACAAGACGACCTGCTGATCGAAGAGCTTACAGTTTATGATAATCTCTACTACAATGCCAAGCTTTGTTTTGCAGACTTCACAGAGGAGCAGTTGCACAAGCGCGTCATTGAAGTATTGGAAAATCTTGGCCTTGACCAGCGAAAGGATCTTCGTGTGGGCAATCCTCTTGACAAGACAATCAGCGGCGGGCAGCGAAAACGGCTCAACATCGCCCTTGAACTCATTCGCGAGCCGGCTATACTTTTCCTTGACGAACCAACTTCCGGACTTTCGTCACGTGATTCTGAAAATGTCATTGATCTTCTGAAGGAACTTTCCCTAAAAGGAAAGCTGATATTTGT
>JANNPM010000100.1:0-12170 GCA_031400145.1 Chryseolinea sp.
TCACGCTGAAGCCGTTCTTGAACGAAGGAATAATTTAACAAACTCTTGCATAGTTTGTTTACACTTAGTTCTATCACGAACCGCTCACGTAAGTCTGTCTTCAAATATTTACCAGGGTTGCCTACAAGGATATCCTGCAACGCTGACTTTAAGAATGCTATCGACTGACTATTCAAAGAGTCGTAAAGAATCGAGTTTATCGCTTTACAATCTGTATGGCCTACCACAATTATATGTGTACATTTTTTTGATTCTACATAGTACTTTATACTCTCCTCATGAAAGGAATCCGGAGATACGATATTGCCAAATGTTGTATGTCTGTAAAACTGGTTACTTCCTGAACTTTCAACGTCCATGCAGCATTCAATGCAGGAGATAATTAATGTTTTCTCATTGCCTGTAATTTGCTGTAAATATGATATTGTGTTCATTTTTGACGATTAAAATTGATAATATCTGCGTATAAATTTTTATTTATAATTTTAATGAAACACATAATAAAAGTTTATCAATTTTGCTTTCAACCCGTATTTACGGGTTATCTACAGAAAATGATTTGTGCGAACCACATGCACGGGGTGGTAAAACGCGATCATCGCATATCGCTCAAAATATTTACGCTGGAGATGACTTAATATCTTTTTACAATTTTCTTCTGAAACAATGGTTTCGATCTTTATGTTTTCTCCTTCCCATTGATTATCCCGTAAGTCGTGTAAACCTTTTCCTGAAACTGCATATGCTGTATACCCTTTTGCACCCATTTCTGCAATTTCCTTTTCAATAAAAGTAGCCAGTGATTCGTCGGCTATGATCGTTAGTAAGTTGAGGTTATTCATTTTGGGTACCGGTTATTTCTGTATGATGAATCTTGCAATTTCGTGATAGAGTGGAAGGCCAAGCATAATATTGAATGGAAATGTTATGGCCAAAGCTGATGTTAAATAGTAAGAGGGATTTGCTTCAGGTAATGCAACACGACATGCCGTTGGCGCAGCGATATACGATGCACTTGACGCCAGTACGCCTAAGATCGTTGCTCCTCCTAAGCTTAAGCCTGCGAGATGGCCGAGATAAATCGCAAGGGTAGCATGCAGGATCGGGAATAATACTCCAAAACCCATCAAAAAAGCGCCTCCTTTTTTAAGATCTGATAACTTTCTTCCAGCCACTAATCCGGCTTCCAAGAGAAAGAGTGTAAGCACACCCTTGAAGGGCACGTCAAAAAAAGGAGAAACCTGTTCCCAGCCTGTCTTTCCCACCAGAAATCCAATCAATAGGAAGCCGATTAGCAAGAGGCTGCTTTTTCCGGCAAGTAATTCCCGCGCCACTTCACGAATCGGAATTTGTTGATTCCCCCTGTCCGTTGTGTCGTTAATTCGCGCTAAAGAAATGCCGATTAAGATGGCAGGTATCTCCATCATTGCAAGCATACTCGGCATAAATCCTTCAAAAGCGATGTTTAAGCTTTCATGAAAGGCAATAGCCGCACTAAACGTTACTGCCGACACGGATCCATAGTGTGCCGCTAACGCGGCAGCGTCAGGCACATCAAATTTCCCTGCTTTCCGCATTAGCCAATAAGTCCATAGTGGAATGGTGCAGCATAGTCCAATGGCAACCAACGCTGGTTGCCAAACTTCTGAAAAGCTTGCCAGCGACAATTTGTATCCTCCCTTCATGCCAATTGCGATGAGAAGATAAATGGTGAGCGATTGATACAATGAATCTGGAAACTTCAAGTCGCTCTTTGCACGAGATGCAACGATGCCCAGCAAAAAGGCAAGTACCATTGGTGATAGAATACTGACTAGCATGGTGTATTGTGTGTTTTTTTATTCAAAAAATTCAATCCTTCCGGTACCTAAGTCGTACAGCGCTCCTATAATTCGGATGGAATTTTCCCGTACACGTTTGGCTAACACAGGCTCTAAACCCTTTAGCTGTTCTACTTGCATGATGATATTTTCTCGTATAGCGGCGTCCAATAAGTCGGCATGCTGCTCTTTTTTTACTTTCTGTACAGCAGGCTTAATGGCGTTAATCAGTGTTACAATATGTCCCGGTAGTTCCGGCAAATTGACGGCTGCATTCACGGCCCCACACCGGGTATGGCCAAGTACTATGATTAGCTTCGTTCCCAATACTTCTTCGGCAAATTCAATGCTGCCCCAGGATGCGTAAGAAGAAACTTGCCCCGCCGTACGTACAATAAAGAGATCACCTAGTCCCTGATCAAAAATAATTTCGTTTGGCACCCTTGAATCAGAACATCCTACAATTGTCGCAAACGGGTACTGACCTTCGGCAACTTCCTTGATTCGGTCAGAATCCTGCCGGGGCTTTGCTGATTTACCTGTGACGAAACGTTGATTGCCATCCTTCAATAGAGTAAGTGCTTCATCCGGAGAAATTTTAGCCTGCCCATATACAATTGAACTATTGACAATGGAAAATGTGATCGTCAGGGTTATGAGGAATAATCTTCGTGTTTTGAACTTCATTTCGATTTGGTTATCGGATTTAATGAGAAAAGAAAGACTCCTGCGATTATTCAGTTTTAGACTACGTCGTTCCGTGTTCATATATTATAATTTTTTTTTGCGTGGCCAAATTGAATAATGTCTGTTATATTTTTTTATTTATCTTTATAATTAAAAACATAAATATTTTTTATGAATTACACTTTAAATCAACTCCAGACATTTTTGAAAATAACGCAGACGCAGAGCGTTACCAAGGCAGCGGAGGAGTTACACTTGACACAACCTGCTGTCTCTATTCAATTGAAGAATTTTCAAGATCAATTTGACATACCATTAACGGAAGTGGTCGGCAGAAAAATTTACATTACTGATTTTGGAAAGGAAATCGCTGAGTCAGTAGAGAGTATCTTGAATCAGGTATACACAATAAATCATAAAACACTTAAGTTCAAAGGCCAACTGTTCGGTAGATTAAAGCTTTCTGTCGTTTCTACTGGTAAATACGTAATGCCTTACTTTTTATCTGCATTTGTTAAGCAACATCCAGGTATAGAATTAATGATGGATGTAACAAATAAGGCCAGAGTAGTAGAGAGCTTGGAAAATAATGAAGTCGATTTTTCTTTAGTCTCCATCGTCCCCAGTATTCTTAATGTCGAGAAATTGGATTTGCTTCAAAACAAATTGTATCTGGTTGGTAATACGGAGCAAAAGTTTAAAAGGAATGTTTATGGTAAAGAGCTGTTTAAGGAACTGCCCCTTATCTACCGAGAGAAGGGATCAGGGACACGCGAGACAATGGAGTCTTTTATTGAACGAAACAAAATTCCTGTTTTAAAGAAGATGGAACTTACCTCTAATGAAGCCGTTAAGCAAGCAGTGATAGCGGGACTTGGCTTTTCAATCATGCCCTTGATTGGAATAAAAAATGAACTACGTGATGGCGATTTACAGATTGTTCCAGTAAATGGCTTGCCCATTAAAACAGTTTGGCGGTTGATTTGGCTTAAAGGTAAAAACCATTCGCCTGTGGCTGCATCATTCCTCGATCATGTAAAAAGGGAAAAGCCAAATATTGTTCAAAACAGGTTTGCCTGGTACGAGCAGTATTAATCATTACAAGAATAGACTCGCATTCCTGTCACATTCTAGAGAAATTGCACTGTAGTCAAAATTGGAACTTGCGGACAGCAGACTTTAATTTTGCCAGCAATGGTAGATGGGTCGGTTGAAGTATCGCAAGGGCCTAACTGTAATCGCTTTCGTTTATAAAACCCGGGCAAAGGGATACATTAAGGGACGTGAATGTTTCCACGCACAAGTGAATGTTTATTCGTAATTTGAGCAGATTATGCATTGCTGGTCAACTAATTACCTAACCCAAGGAATGACTAAATCTGCACTGCCGCCGGTTCTATCACAACGTGAATTACTTTCGCACGGGACGTCACGCGTTGCCGTCTCATGTGGCGAATTGAGCGTTAGTGATATCATCAAGTTTGCTGATTTCGACTTTTTTGGGGAGAATTTTAGATCGGATCACTTTTCGGTCATGCTTGTAACGCGTGGATCAGTAGAAGTGTCCGTTAATCTTCGCCCATTTACGTTGAAAAAGAATGCACTTGCTGGAATTTCCCCTAAAGAATTCAAAACAAGTTTACACTATTAACTTGCTGGCGCTCTAAACCGACTTTCAGCCAATACTTCCGAAAAAACAACCACGCTTAAATGTTTTGTTACTCTTCCAGTTCACCAATTGATTTCCGGTAAAGAACTTCATTTATTTTGTATTCAATCTTCGCATCGATCAGGCTACTATAGGCTTGTTCCCAAAGAACCTGCGCCTCCTGCACATCCTTGCCGATGATGGTACCAGCTTTGAAGCGGTCATTGGTAAGCTTTAGATTTTCATTTGCCTGCTGTAGTGAAAGAACCGATAACCGGACTTTTTTTGCAGTCTGATTAAGCATCAGGTACGAGTTCTGTACTTCCAGGTTGATTATTTCCCTGGTGTCTTCCAGGCGTTGATGCTGTGCGGCAATCTTGAAGGTCTGTTCTTTTATCTTGTTTGTATTTTTACCCCATTCGAAAATCGGGAAGGTAAGACTTGCCAATCCATAATAGGTAGTCATGTGATCATCACCGTTTTCAAGATCTACGCCGTTGCCGCTCACGGCCATTCCTTTCAAAGAAACTCCGAGTGCTGGCTTTCTATCCGCTTGCAGAATTTTGCGCTGAAGATCCTCAACCTCGACAGCTTTAACGAGCAAGCGGATTTCGGGCCGACTATCGGGTGACGTGTCACCTAGTGAAGGTAATTCTATAAAGTCGCCCGTCACTGAATCCGACAGCGTGAACGCTGTACTGCCTGCATTTCCCATTATTTGCGCCAGGTTCAGTTTTGCCATCACAAGTCCGTCATTTGCTTTCGTGAGGTTTAGTTCCGCTTCGTTCAGGATTACTTCTACCCGTAGCAGATCATTTTTATAAATAAGACCAGCATCGAACGAGTTTTTTAGATCGCGTTGCAAAACCTCTAACATCTCTTTGAAGCGTTTGGCAAGAATGATTTTTTCATTTACCTGAACTAAATGCCAATAGGCTTTTTCCACATCCGCCAACAGGTCTGCAGTAACTATCTTCTTTCGTTCCTCTTGTATCTCTATTCCCTTGGCCGCTGTTTGCGTACCATAACGGATCTTTCCACCCGCATAAATAGGCTGCGACAGCGTAACATATCCATTAACAAATTGGTCGGGAACTATCCCGTTAAAAGCTCCACCAAGCGGAGAGCCTAAATGAGCGCCTACTACACCACCCTCAAGTTTGGGTAACCCGTTAGCTGAAACAGACTGATGCAATGCCCGCGAGGCCGCGATTTCATTATTGCTGGCTTTTATTTTTTTATTTTGTTCCAAGGCAATCCTCTTACAGTCTTCCAGACTGTATTGTTCCTGTGCGTACGAGCTGATAGAAGCATGAGATACCAATGCTACAAACAACGCGTTGCGAAATTTTTTTGTATTCATATTGTTTTTTTTTATTCTGACCGTTTCTTTTTTTCAATGAGCTATATGCATATCATGTGATGGCTTATATGGTATGGGAACCTCTGCATCTACAACCCCCTGCTCCTGTAATTCAGGACGAACAAAGAGGTAATAGAGCAATGGTATTACAAAAAGAGTAAGCACCATCGACACAATCAGTCCTGATGCCAGTACACTTCCCATCGGAGCCCAAAGTGGTGACTTTCCCAGAATCATCGGAACAACTCCTACAGCTGCAGCAGCGGAAGTCAGAAAAATTGGGCGCATCCTTCTCTTTGCAGCGGCAAGGGCTGCCGCCTTGATAGTATGGCCGTGATCTCGAACAAGTTCGTCTGCATAATCGACCAGGATAATCCCATTTCGTACCACGATACCGATAAGACTGATGATACCCATAAAGGCGGTGAAGCCGAGAGGATTGCCGGTGGCATAAAGGCCAAAGAATGCACCTAACAAACTCAGCGGAAAAGTCGCAAGAACGATCAGTGTTTTGCCAATCGTTTTGAATTGAAACAAGAGGGTGATAAGAATCAGGATAAGGCTTGTTCCCAGTGCTTTAGCCATTCGGGGATTGTTTTCTTCTGATGTTTCCGCATCGCCTCCGTATCCTATGGTGATTCCATCGGGCAATTCAAGCCTGCCAAGTTCAGGTTGCACAGATTTTAAAACATCCGAAGCTTTGATGCCCAGTTGAGCTTCCGACAGGACGGTGAGCGTACGAAGACCGTTGCGGTGTGCGACAACTCCGGTATGCCACGATGGCTCCAAAGTAGCCACTTCATTCAACAAAACCTTCGTCCCGAACAGAGTGCTCAGGTGAAGATGTTCAATATCCGTTAAGTTACCTCTGTCGTTAGCATCCAGTCGAATGTATATATCAACCGGCTCATCACCTTCCCATAATTGAGATACGGCAAATCCTTTTAGTCCTGCACCTAGCGTTTGTGTAATTGCCTCATTGGTAATACCAAGGCGCGAAGCAACCTCCTCCTTGATTACCAGACTTACACCTACATAATCATCTTCATAATCGGTACGCACCCAGTTTGTTCCCTTGGCCTTCTTAAGAATCTCTTTGACCTGCTCTGCAACTCTCTTCTGATCGTTCAGATCTTCACCAATAACGCGAATGGCGATGGGTGATCCTTCCTGCATACTCAATTGACGCAAACGAACAGCTCCATCAGAAACATATCCTTCCAATCGCGGAAGGTACTCCTTCACCATACCATTCGCAGCCTGCGTTCCGGTGGTTGTAACAAAAATCTGCGCGTAATGACGTCTGGGTACTTCGGGTGCATAGGTAATGTTGAAACGTGGAGAACTGGTACCAATGAAGCTGGCTATGTTCACAACGCGGCTATCGCTCAGTAATTCCTTTTCAACCTTCTTTACAACCTCCTCTGTCTCAGCAAGCGATGTTCCATTGGGCATCCATACCTCTGCATTGAATTGTTTGCTCTCGCTCAGCGGAAAAAATTCCTGGCTTACCTTACCCGCTAGTACCAGCGCCACAGTAATCGAAATGACGGCAATACCGATGGTAACCTTAGGCCAGCGAAAAGCCCACTCAACACCCACATCAAAGCCGTGCTGCAGGTGATCGAGAAGATTTTTTCTTGGAGGGCGATCATCACCATGGTGCTTAAGACCCTTTTTAATAAACAGGTAGCATGTTAATGGCGTTAGAAACAATGCAACGAACATGGAGATAAACAACGCAATGGCGACCGTGACAGGTAAGGCCTGAATAAAATCTTTTGGTATACCGGAAAGAAAAAACGAAAGCGGAGCAAAAGCGAAGATGATTGCAAGCGTGGCGGTAAATATCGGAATCGAAAGCTGCTGGGCTGCCTGCCATGCCGCTGTCCAGGGAGCAATGCCCTCGTCTAGCTTTTCAATATAATTATCCACAACAACAATGGCATTGTCCACCACCATCCCCAGAACAATGATAAGCGCGGCCAACGTCACCTGATGTAACTCGATTCCAACAATATTGACAATTCCAAATGTTATCATGATTGAAATAGGTGCCGCGACTGAGGCAACTAAAGCTACCCGCATCGGTAACAATAGAATAATCACGATGACCACAGCACCAATAGCGACACCAAACTCTTTCATGAAATGAACGATACGCTCACTCACTACCTCGGGCTGGTTTACAATGATCTGTATTTTGAGATCATCCGGCAGATTCTTTTTAATTTCTTCCAATCTTGTTCCTATCATTTCACCAAACTGGACGATGTTATTGCCGGGCTGCATCTCAATGGCGAGCATCATAACCTTATCGTCAGCTATGCGGATAAACGATGATGGTTCTTCAAATCTTCGTTCGATCGTAGCAACATCCTTCAAGCGGACCACTGCTCCCGCAGGAGTTGTATAGATCATCTGGTTGGCTACATCCTCAATTGTTTTGTATTGGCTGTTGGTAAATACAGGAATGGTATTCGATGAAATGGTAAGTTCTCCCGAATAGCCAGTCATATTTTCAGCTTTCAGTATCCTGATGACCGTGGCAAGATCGAAACCATACTGCGCCAGTTTTGCATCGCTGACCGAAACGTAGATCTGCTGTCGTTGTCCGCCTCTTCGGTTTATCTTCGATACCTCAGGTATGGTCTTCAAGCCATCTCTTTTCAAGGTACTGCTCAATCTCCGCATAGGTGCGCTTGTCTGATGACACGGTGATAATCTGCGCAACGACTTCACCAAAATTGCTGTCAACCACTGGGCCAATTAATCCTTTTGGAAGTTCCTGATGCATGAGAATATTCAGCCCATGCTGTAGCGTGTTCCAGAATTTTTTTCTGTCTTTGACCCACGTGTACAGTTGAACAGTGATGAACATCTGCCCATCCTTGGTTTGTGAAGTGGTTTTCTTCTTTTCCACTTCCTCAAACGAGAACAGGTACTGTTCTACCTTCTCCGTCACTTGTTTTTCCATTTGGATCTCGTCTGCGCCCGGATAGATCGCGTACACCATTGCTACTGGCATATCAATTTTTGGATTTTCCGATCTGGGCATATTTAACAGGGAGTAACCGCCGAAAAGTAATAGCATCCCTACCAGTACAAGGGTAATCTGCCTGTACTTCATGGCTGCCTCAATAATGTTTATGCTGTGCTTCTTCATGTCTGTTGATGTTTGATGTTATTGATTGGCTGCCAGCAGGCTTCCTTCCTTCAGGCGCGACTGTCCCGCTATTACTACTTTGTCACCAATATTCAATCCCGTCACAATGACTTCATTATCTCCTGTAATACCTTTTACCTCAACTCGTTTACGAATAGCTGTATTCTCTTCATTGGTAGTAAATGCGTAGGCAATGTCATCCGCATCACGAACAATCGCTTTGGATGGTATGGTGATCACGTTAACACTTTTTCCCGTGTGTATCGATACATCGGCAATCATCCCTGGCAGCAGTCTGCCGGACCGGTTGTCAAGCTTTACCTTTACATCGTAAGTCTTTGCTACTGGGTCTGCTTGCGGATTGATGATTGTTATTTTTCCGTAAAATGTTTCGTTTAACGTTTTAACAAGAACGCCCGATGCCATATCTTTTCGCAAGTCTCCCACCTGGCTTTCAGGTACAGCGATTCTGGCGTAAACCTTATCTGTCTTCACAATTTGAAATGCCGGAGCATCCGGAGCTGCCGTACTTCCCCGTTCAATCATTTTCCTGGTGATAATTCCTGCAATAGGTGCTACAAGCTTACTATCCCTGACGCGCTTGGCGTTGATTTCCTTATTTGCCCTGGCCTGCGCAACTTTGGTTTGAATGTCAATGAAATCTTTTTCGGGCAAACTTCCTTTTTCATACAGACTGTTCAGACGACCATACAAATCTTCTGCCTGTCTAAGCGCAGCTGTTGCAATGGTAAGAGCGTTACGGTATTCGGTATCATCGATGTTGGCCAGAAGTTGCCCTTGTTTTACGAACTGTCCTTCTTCAACGGCTATATGGTCAATTATACCTTGTACGGCAAAGGACACGAGTGCCGTGTTCTCCGGCTCTATTGTTCCTGAGTAAGTTAACTCCAGCGCGTGGCTATTGTTCTTGATTTCCCGGATACTGACTTTTACCGATTCAGCACGCGGTGCAGTTTCATCTTGCTTGCAAGCTGTCAGCGATGCAGCAACGACAATTGTTGCTGTCGCAATAAATTGACTTTTTTTCATATCATCTAAGTGTTTGTTTTTTTGTTTCATTTGTTTTGATTCTGATCAATGATCAACGGATGAACAAAGGTCGATAGAAAGGCCCCGTACCGAAAGGTTGCAAAATCGGAATAAGTGGTCTAAAAGTCGGTTGACGTAACTTTTAACTGACGACGCAATTGACTTCATCATAAGCCTGAAAAATCTTTATGGATTACAATTTGTATAGTAAAAACGTGCAAACCAGGATAGGGCCTGCAAAGAACAGGCGAGTAAAAGAGAGGACGAGGGACTCGGGCTTATGCTAGTCACTTGTACACGGAGAAAACCGAGTCCACGCTTAATCCTTTAGCATGTAGTCCAGGAAGATGGTCAATAGTTTAAGGTTTTTCTTTCATCTCCGGTCTGATGATGAGCCTTAGCGCTGCATCATTGGTGACGAAACTCATACCCCAGTTGACCAAAACTTTTAAGCGATTGCGGGCACTAACAAGTGGCACCAGATGAATGAAAAGCCACACGAGCCAAGCAAAAAAACGTTTGAAGGACCTGTTTTGCAAATCAACCACTGCTCTGTATCTCGATATGATAGCCATTTTTCCACGGTCGTGATACAGAAACGGAGTAGTAGGTTGATTGGCTGTTAGTCGTTGGAGATTTTTCGACAAGGTTATTCCCTGTTGAATAGCTACTTGTGCAACTTGAGGGTGCGCTTTCGGATGGCATAGATCAGTAGTTTGGAAACACAAATCTCCAATGGCAAATATATTTTGAGTTCCGTGCACGCGGTTAATTTCATCTACCAGGATTCGATTTCCACTTGCAAAAACATTTTCAGGGAGTCCTTTGATCTTTCTCGCTTCAACACCGGAGCACCAGATTAGCGTTGCGGATGGAATAACATCTCCGTTGTTGAGTATCACGTTCTCGTCTATGTAGTCCTTCACTAAAGTCATGAGCATAACCTTAACGCCAAGTGATTTCAACACCTGATAGGCTTCTTGCTGAGCAGTCTTACTCATAGGAGCCAACAGAGAAGCTCCTCCGTTTATCAGATAAATATGGCCTGTTGCTGAACCTACGTCGTGGTATTCTTTTGAAGCAATATTTATAGCCATTTCTGCTATCATGCCGGCCATCTCAACTCCCGTGGGACCACCGCCGGCAATGACGATGTTTTTGAGTCTTACTTTTTCCGTGGGCGTTGAGGTCCTGACAGCCTCTTCCAATTTAAGTAAAATGTGATTTCGTATGCGCAGCGCATCATCAACGGTTTTCATTGGCAACGCATTTCTCCTCAGACTCTCGTTTCCAAAGTAGCTGGTCTCCGTGCCGGTTGCCAGGATGAGGTAATCAAATTTCAGGATCCCGTGGTTCGTCTCAATGGCGCTGTCATGCGGATGAACGCAAATCAGCTCACCCATAAAGAAGCGCAGGTTATGCTGACCCTGCATCAACTTCCGGAATGGATAGCAGATGTTTGAAGGCTCAATGAAAGCCGTAGAAACCTGGTAGAGCAACGGGGAAAAAAAGTGGTAATTGTTCTTATCTACCAACGTGATATCGAGACTTTTGTTAGTGGCAAGGCGCTTGGCGAGGTTAAGGCCAGCAAAGCCTCCTCCGACTATAGTTACCTTTTTCATATTCAGAAATTTTATAGATGGGTTTTTTACATTTGGATTCCTTTCAGACTCAGGACACATGGAGAATAATTCCATGAAATTGCTGCAGGGCTTATTTTGTCTCTTTCAATTCAAATCATTCAGACTCAATAATCGAATTACTTTGCCAAGTAGCCACCATCAACCGGATAGAAAGCGCCTGTTGCAAAGGATGATTTATCAGAGGCTAGCCACAAGATAAGTTGCCAATTCCTCCGACCGACCCAATCTTCCAAGGGGATGCCGCAAGGTAGATTTTTGATTTCATCCGGGTTAGAATAGAAATAATCTGGTGTTTTCCTTTGGTTTCAAATCGAACTCATTTTTGATGGCTGCGTATAGCTTTCATCTATTGTTGTTGTGTTGATTGACGTGAGCAAAGGTGGGCAAACTACCAGGTGACAGGAAGGTTACTTTTTCGGAGAAAGAGGTCTAAAGGTCGGATTGTAAACAGTATGCTGCACCGTTACGGATGCTGTCGCGTGAGATCTACGTTAATCGTGAACATTCTCTTGTCCGGCAGGCACGCACTGTTGTTGCAGGTCATGTACTCCACCGTTCCGTTAACGGGCGTTACGGGTTGCTTGAGTATGATTCTCTTGGTAAACGTAACTCTACCAGAGTACCACATGACTTCCATCTCGTAAACATCATCGTAGTATTTGAAACCCTTGCCCTTTTCGTCCATCGCACCCGTTAGAACGTAATGAGCGCTGCTATCAAATAAAAATCTGGTTGGTTGCGGCCCCCCTTCTTGTAAATGCTGCGAATATATGTGCCAGCCCGGTATGACGTC